>CASFKH010000001.1 GCA_949295235.1 uncultured Ureaplasma sp.
AGTGTGATATCACACTAATATTTTAACATTATTAAAAATATTGTTATAATTTTTTTTATACAATAATTAAAGTGTTGCACTTGTGAATTGAATAAAGAAACCTAGCAACTGAAATTGCTAGGGTTTTATTACTTAAATGTAGTATTAAAAATTAACTATGAATGAAATAATATTAATATTCTTTTTCTAACATTTTATTCCCATTTTCAATAATTGTTTGGCTATCTTGTAGTCCAGTACCTGCAGGAATTAGATTTCCTAGAATTACATTTTCTTTCAATCCAACTAAATTATCAATTTGAACTCTACTTGCAGCATCAGTTAAAGTTTTCTTTGTATCTTGGAAAGAAGCAGAAGACAGGAAAGATCCTGATAATGCAGGTGCACTGTCTAATCCAAATACATTACTAATGAACATTGGAGGAACTTTCTTTTGTGATAATAATTGTTGTGAAATTTCTTTAATTTCATTAATTGTAATGATTTTTCCAATAAATAAAGAAGAATCACCTGGATTTACAATTGTAACTTTATTTGTTAATTGACGAATGATAACTTCAATATATTTATCTGAAATTTCTATCCCTTGTGCACGATAAACTTTTTGAACTTCTTCAATTAAATAATCACGAACTTTATTAATTCCAGCAACTTTTAATAATTCATTAATATCAATTGAACCTTCACTTAATTTTGAACCAGGAATTACTTTATCTCCTTCTCTAACTCTCAATTTAGCATCTGAAGGTAATTTATATTCAACAATTTCAAGAGCATTTTTAATTGAAACAATATATTGTTTTAATTCATCATCTCATTTTGCAATTGTTACTGTCCCGCTAATTTGGCTAATAGTAGCTTTTTCTCATGGTTTTGGAGGAATACAGTCAAATAATTGTTTTAAACGTTCAAAACCTTGAGTAATATTAGAACCACCTGCAACTCCACCAGTATGGAATGTACGCATTGTTAATTGAGTACCAGGTTCACCAATTGATTGAGCAGCTATAATACCAATTGCAGTTCCTTTTTTAACATCTTTGTTTGTTGATAAATCTAGACCAAAACATTTTTGACAAATTCCATTTGAACTATGACAATGAAGCGGAGATCTAACCTCAACTTCTTTTATACCAAGATTAACAATCTTTTTAGCAATATTAGGAGTTATCATTTCATTTGATTTAATAATTAATTCACCATTATGAATCAAATCAAAAACAATATATCTTCCAACTATACGATCATATAATGGTTCAATAATAGTTTTGTCTTTATTATCAATAATATCACTTACTTTTAATCCAACATTAGTATGACAATCAATATCAGAAATAATAATTTCTTGAGTAGCATCTACTAATTTACGAGTCATATAACCTGATTTTGAGGTTTTCATAGCAGTATCGGTCATACCTTTACGGGCACCATAAGAAGAGTTGAAATATTCAGATACTGTTAAACCTTCAATAAATGAGTGCTTAATTGGAATTTCAATTGTATCTTTAATAACTCTTGATTTTCTTTTTTGATCATAGTTATATGATTTTGACATCAATCCACGCATACCTGCTAATTGAGTAAAGTTGGATGTATTACCACGGGCACCAGAATCTGCCATTATAACAATTGAATTTTGTTGTAATTCAGGTGATTTTACAAGATTAATAATGTCATCAGTTACTTTAGTTTTTACATTGTTTCACAAGTCAACTACTTTAGTATAACGTTCATCATCATTTAATCAACCTTTTTCAGCATAATGTTTGATTTCTAAAACTTTTTTATCTGCGTCTTTAAAATATTCATATTTTTTAGTATATTTTGGAACATCAAATGCAGAAATTGAAGTTGCTGAAATCATAGAATATTGAAAACCTAATGCTTTTATCTTATCCATAATTTCAGGAACTACAGAGCAATCTGAATTATATCTTGTATACAATTCTTTAATAATATTTGATAATACTTTTTTGTCAAAAGGTAAAACGATTTCATGATTCTTAATTATTTCATAAACATTTTCACCTTTAGTTGCAACCATTTCTTTTGTAGGTCCTAAAATATGTTTTGGAGAATTAATATAAGGGAAATCAGATGGTAATGTTTCATTAAAAATCGCTTTACCAGGAGTAGTAATTAAAATTCCTTCAAGTCCTAATTCTTTAAAGTTTTTTTCAGGATATGCATTTGTTGATAATCCAATTATTGCATGAATATCAACTTTTTTATTTGCAAGTGCTCTTTTTATTTCATCAAGATCATTAAATATGATCCCCTCTCCATTTGCACCTTTTACTTCTCTTGATAAATAGTAATTACCTAAAACCATATCTTGTGTTGGAGTAATGATAGGTTTTCCATCTTTTGGACCAAGAATATGTCAACTAGCTAACATTATTGATCTAGCTTCAGCAATTGCTTCTTTTCCAAGAGGAACATGAACTGCCATTTGGTCACCATCAAAATCCGCATTAAATGCAGTTGTAACTAATGGATGAAGTCTAATTGCTTTTCCATCAACCATTTTAACTTCAAACGCTTGAATACCTAAACTGTGAAGAGTTGGAGCACGGTTTAATAAAACTGGTCTTGTTTTAATCACTTTTTCAACTATTGGTCAAATTACATTATCTTGACGACTAATTAATGTATCAGCTTGTTTAATAGATGTTACATATGGTTGAATTTCATTTCCATCATCATCATATTTTTTAATTAATTCATGAATAATGAATGGTTTAAATAATTTTAAAATCATTGAAACTGGAATTCCAACTTCATACATTTTAAGTTCAGGACCAATTACAATAACACTACGTCCTGAATAATCAACCCGTTTACCTAATAAATTTTGTCTAAATAAACCTTGTTTACCTTTTAAATGGTTACTTAATGATTTTAAAGGTCTGCGATCACGACCAACAACAGGTTTTTTACGAGAAGAATTATCAAATAATGCATCAACAGATTCTTGAAGCATACGACGTTCATTGTTCATTAAGATATCTGGAGCATATTCTTGAGATAATTTTTTTAGACGTTGATTTCTAATAATTATTTTTCTATAAAAATTATTAATATCACTTGTAGTAAATCTTCCACCATCTAATTGAATGATTGGTCTAGTATCAGGAGGAGTGACTGGAATAACATTCATCACCATTCATTCTGGTTTATTTCCAGATTCCTTAATTCATTTAACAGCTTCAAGTCTATTAAGTAATCTTTTAGCTTTTACATTAGAAAAATCATCATATTCTTTTAATGAATTTTTGATTTTTTTGTATTCACTTTCTAAATCAATATTCTTTAATAATTCTTGAATTGCGCTTGCTCCGACTCCAAATTTTATACCAGTATATTTAGTAATAAATTTGAATACATCTTGAATACTAAATGGTAAGTTTTTTTCAGCTAAAATTACGTCATAAGTAACTGCACGTTTATAATCAATATCTTGACGACCATTAGTTTTCTTAATTTCAGTTTGGATATCTTTTAAAATTCTACGTAGTTTATTTCTTGTTTTAATACTATGTTTAGGATTTGACAAATCAATAATTTCTTTTAAATTAAAGATTTTTTCACCATTATATTTATAATTACCTTCATCTAAAATAATGTAATTTACAAAGTATACAACTTGTTCAACTTCTTTATATGATATATCTAAAATTAAAGAAATTTTTGAAGGATTAGGAAGTTCTTTTGTCATTCAAATATGAGCAACAGGACTTGCTAATTCAATATGTCCCATTCTTTCTCTTCTAACAATTGAACTTGTTATATCAACTCCACATTTTTCACATTTTTTTCCTTTAAATTTTACTTTTTTATACTTTCCACAAGCACATTCGTAATCCTTAATTGGACCAAAAATTGATTCATCAAATAAACCACCAGGTTCAGGCTTAAGAGATTTATAATTAATAGTTTCAGATTTAGTAACTTCACCATGTGATCAAGATCTAATACGATCAGGTGAAGCAATACCAATTTTTAATGCTTTAATAATTGCTTGTTTTTCGTTATTAGCCATTATAAATTACCTCCAATTTTAGAAATCATCATCTTCATCATAATCTTTTGAAGTTGTAAAGACTTCAGAGTCAGAATCAGAATATTCTTTTACATTTTCATATTCATAATCATCATCATATTCATGACTTATATATTTATTAATGTCAATAGCATTATTTTTAGAATCAATGACTTCTAAATACATACCTAAACCTTGTAATTGTTTTGTTAAAAGTTTAAAAGACTCAGGAATTCCACCAGATGGAATTTCATTTCCTTTAATAATTGCACTATATGTTAAATTACGTCCTCTAACATCATCAGATTTAATTGTTAAAATTTCATGTAAATTATGAGCTGCACCATATGCCTCTAATGCTCAAACTTCCATTTCACCAAATCTTTGACCACCATTTTGAGATTTACCACCTAAAGGTTGTTGAGTAATCTTACTATATGGACCGATTGATCTAGCATGAATTTTATCATCAACCATGTGATCTAGTTTTAACATATACATTACACCAACAGCAATGTCTCCATCAAAATACTCACCAGTTTTTCCATCACGTAATTTAAATTTACCTTTAGTTTTTTCAGGATCAATTCCAGCTTCATTCATAATATTTATTAAATCATTATTATTAACACCTTCAAATACTGGTGTAGCAACTTTATAACCAATATCATCAAAAGATAAACCTAAATTATTTAATAATAATATCAAATCAAAAGTTGATACTTCTTTTAATAAATCATCAAAAGATTTAACATTTTTTGACTCTATTAATTTATTAATATCATTATATAAAGATTCAGCAACAGACTTAATTAATCCATAAGTTGAAATAATTTCATCAATACCTTTTTTATTGTATACGATTGATAATAATTCTTTTTTACCTAATTCACGAGCTGATAAACCTAAATGGATTTCAAGGATTTGTCCTATATTCATCCGGCTAGGAACACCTAATGGATTTAATAACACATCTAGTGGAGTTCCATCATCTAAAAATGGCATATCTTCAACTGGGACGATATTTGAAACTATACCTTTGTTTCCATGACGTCCTGCCATCTTATCTCCAACTTGGATTTTACGTTTTTGAACAATATATACTTTTACTACTTCAATTACATCATCATCTAATTCTGCACCATCTTCATCAGAATTTGTAAATCTTTTTACAGCAGCTACAATTCCTTCACCACCATAAGGTACTTTTAAAGACGAATCTTTAAAATTCTTTGAATTATCTCCAAATATAGTTTGTAATAATTTTTCTTCTGGAGATAAGTCAACTTGACCTCTTGGAGTAATTTTTCCAACTAAAACGTCTCCTTCTTTGACTTCAGCACCTACCATTACAATACCGTTCGCATCTAAGAAACGTTTTGCAGATTCAGGAACATTAGGCATGTCACGAACAATTTCTTCATCACCATTTTTAGTAACCATACATTGTAAAGTATATTCATCAATATGTATAGATGTATAAACATCATCTTGAACTAGACGTTTAGATAAAATAATTGCGTCTTCAAAATTATAACCATTTCATGTTGTAAAACCAACCAATACATTTCTACCTAATGATAATTCTCCATTTTGAATTGCAGGACCATTTGAAATAGTATCCCCAATTTTAACTTCTTCACCTAATTCAACAATTGGAGTTTGATTAATACATGTATTTTGGTTAGATTTTCTATACTTAACTAAATTCTTAGTATGAACATTTCCTTTATCATCTTCAATTGCAATATGATTTCCATCAACTTCTACAACTTTTCCATCAAAATCAGAAACAGTCACCATTCCAGAGTCATGTGCAATTTTATATTCATTTCCAGTTCCGACTCAAGGAGCATATGGTTTAATTAAAGGAACAGCTTGACGTTGCATGTTTGCACCCATTAAAACCCGGTTGGCATCATCATTTTCTAAGAAAGGAATAACAGAAGCAGCAACTGAAACTACTTGTTTAGGGAATACATCCATAAAATCAAGACGTGTTGATTCATATAAATCAGATTGTCCGCGATATCTTGCAACAACACGTTCATCAATAATTTTATTCTTATTATCTAATTGGACATTTGATTCACCAATTATATATTCATCATCTTGAAGAGGTGTTAATCATTTTATTTCATCTGTTACAACACCATTTTTAACTACTCTATAAGGAGTAATTATAAAACCATTATCATCAACTTTACTAAATGAAGCTAATGACATAATTAAACCAATATTCATACCTTCAGGAGTTTCAATTGGACAAATTCTTCCATAGTGAGAATAATGAACATCACGAATTCCCAAGTTAGGATCCTCTCTAGAAATTCCTCCAGGTCCCATCGCACTTATACGACGTTTATTAGTTAATTCTGAAAGTGGATTTTGTTGATCAATAAATTGGATCAATTGATAAGAATTGAAAAAATCTTTTAATACAATTTGAAAAGGTTTAGTATTAATTACAGATTTAACAGTTATATTAAATTTCTTACTTTCTTCTAAATCATCTTGTGCATCTTCACCGTCATTATTACCATCAGCAATTGCAAGTTTTTCTCTAATACTTTTCTGAATACGTAACATTCCGATTTGTAATCTATTACGCAATTGTTCATGAATTAGTTTTAAACGTTTATTTCCTAAATGATCAATATCATCAAAAATACCAATATCATTATTTAATCCGTATGAATAAGAAATTATAGAAACAATATCAGAAATACTTAATGTATTTGAAAATTTAAAATCACCTAATCCAATAATTGAAGTTTTAGATTCAGGGTCATCATTATCAGCTAATACATTAATTTTTTCATATGAAATTGTTGATAATTGTTTTTTATCTTCTTCACTAATTCCAATAAAATCAACAAAAGCATTTTTAATTTTTAATTCAAATGAATTTGATAATAATTTATTTTTAGATTTATCTTTAATAATGTCAATATTTTCTTTAGTTAATAAAACTCCTTTATCAAGAATTTTTTTACCATTTATATCACATAAAGGTTCAGATAATACACGTTGATATAAACGTTCGGAAACACGTAATTTATGATTCATTTTATATCTACCAGCAGAACTTAAATCATAATAACGTAAATTAAATAAATGTAAAATAACTAAGGCTTGAAAACACATATTTTCAGGATTTACTTGTGAATCAAGAGTTTTAATACTTAAAGCCAATTCATTTGCAACATCTTTTGCAGCTTTTTCAGTGATTATTTGATCAATAATTGATTTTAGTTTTTCGTTATTTTTATAAAAATTTTCAATTGAACGAACATCAATTTGCATTGATTTTTCATTTGAATCTTTTAAAACAATGTTTTCTTCTTCAAAAATAATTAATTCATTTATCAATTTTCTTAATTTTCTATCAATATATGAACCTTTATGAATAATTTCATCACTTGGAACACCATTAATTCTTTCAGTTAATATTTCTTTATAAAGAGTAATAATATCAGCAAATTCAAAAACTTCTAATGGATTATATTTTTCATAAGATAAAGAAATTTTAATATTTGGTTCATCACCATATATTTCAATAATTTCATTATGAGATAGACCAAATGCTTTTAATAAAGTAGTTGCTAAAAATGATGCAACAGATTCACCAGTTGAATTTCTTGCCATTATTTGAATAACTTTATCATGGTCTTTATTTGAATTATTATTTGGAACATAATATAACATTAAAGTACCTTTATATGGTAATAATTCACAAATGTTCCCTTGAACAACTCTTTTTCTTGAATTATTTAATTTAACTTGAGATTTATTTAAAACATACATCCCAGGTGATCTTATAATTTGAGAAATTATAATTTTTTCAATTCCATTAATAACAAAAGTACCTTTATTAGTCATTAAAGGGATATTTCCAAAAAATACTCCTTGATTACCAGAATTACCTCTAGCTTTTTTAACTTCACCAGTAATATTGTTAACTAATTCTAAATCGACATATAATGGCGCATCATATGTCTTTGATTCATCTCGACATTGTTCTTCACTACGATGTGGAATTCCTAAATCAATTTTCTTGTATTTTAATGTGTATTTTGATTGTGGAGATTCAATTGGAAAAATGCTTTTTACAACATTTTCTAGATCTTCATTAATAAATCTAATAAATGAACCTTTTTGTGTTTCCAATAAATCAGGAGAGTCAAAGCTTAGTTTGATTTTTGAATAATCTCTACGTTGTACTCTTTTTGAAAATTTACGAGTTTTAAAATCATTAGTTGTTTCCTTCATAATACCCTCAATTTCATTTTGATTTCTATAGTAAATAGGTATAGTTTCCCATTATATACAATACTATAAAATTATATCTTAAAATCTGATTTTAAAAAAATTATTTTATAAAATAAACATCCTTCAATAATGTCATTCATAAATCATTAGTTGAATAATTATCGAATTTATAAATTTTATAATTTTTATTAAATTGACTTGTAATAAATGTGGAATCATCTACTAATTTATTATCAACTAATTTTTCTTTAAGCTTTAATGTTTTAAAATCAATGTTTTCTGCAAATTTAATAATTCTATTCATTTGAATAACAGCATTTAAAGGATCAATGCCAGATGCAGTTTCACCAGATAACATTGCAGCATTTGCATTTATTTTTACAATATTATAACAATCATAAGTCTCTGCACGAGTTGGAATTACTGAATTTTCAAGTGAATCTAAAATTTGAGTTGCAATAATACTAATTTTATTTTTTGAAATACATTTTTGGACTATCAAATCTTGATAATAGGGAACTAGTTCATATCCAATTTCAAGAGCTAAATCACCTCTTGCGACCATTATTCCATCACACTCGTTAACTAAAGAATCAATATTATTAATTGCTTCTAAATTCTCAATTTTTGCAATAATTTTAATTTTTGAATTACTATCATTTTTATTAATTATATTTTTTACTAATTTTAATTGATTAAGATTACTTAAAAATGAAAGTGCAATAAAATCAGCATTTCATGATACTGCCTTTTGGATTACTAAATTATCGTATTCACTAATAAAAGGTAAATGATAAGTTTTATTTAATAAATTTACTCTTTTATTTGAAACCAATAAATATTCATCAGATAATGAAATAGTGTTAATTATACAGTTTTCTCTATCAACATCATCAACTTTTAAAATTAATTTACCATCTGCAATATAAATAATATCATTTTTAACAACATCGTCAGCTAAGTTATATTTTCCAGTCGCATCACTTATTGCAAATTTTTTATTATTACCTATAAAATTGGGATTATTTGTGACAATTTGAACTTTATCATTTTTTGAAATTAAGTTATTATTTTCATCAATTCTAGAAACTCTAATTTCAGGTCCTTTTGTATCAATCATAATTGATATTTTTTTATTACTAATAGAATTTAATTTTCTTAAAGAAAAAAATCTTTTCTCATGATTTTCAATACAATCATGCGACATATTAAATCTAATACAATCAACCCCAGATTCAATTAATAAATTATATTTTTCAATTACATTTTGATTAATTTCAAAATTTTTACCTCAATCTAAAAATTTATCCAAACTTGGTCCAAATGTAATGATTTTTTTAGTCCTAGTCAGAATCATAATCAACAATTTCCTGCTCTAAATTTGAAATTTGTTTTAATTTTTCAGTTTCATTTAAATTTGAAGAACTAATTTGTCCACTTTTATAAAATAAGGCTTGATTATAACATTTGTCATTTATTAATTTAGCGGTATAAAAGGCAAATAAATTAGCATGTTTAATATCAATATAATCAACATTAGCTCCTCTTTGAAGATAACCTAATTTACAATATCTAACTTCACAAACACAATTATTTCTAATTCTATTTACAATATGGTTTATTTCATCATCACTATAAGTGAATTCTGAAATTATACCAATTCCATAGTTGTTTTTTGTATAATATTCAGATGTTGTTTTTACAATATCATTAATTGTCATTTTTTTTGATTTATTTAATGAAAACATTAGATCAAAGGAAAGAGATGAGGCAATTGAAATATTTGGACAATGTTTACCCATAACTTCAACAATACAAATATTATTATGTGATTTAAATGTACTTCTTAATTTAATTAAATCATTATGAATTTCATTTAATGTAGAGGAATAACCTAAGCAGTATTCAGAAAAATTAATATCATTATCAATAGTTGCAGGGATAAAAATAACATTTATATTATTTTCACTTAACAATTTTGCTCCTTCAAAACTACCATTTCCTCCAATTACAATAATGACTTCAATTTTAGAATCTTTTATATTTTTAATTGCACTATCAATATTTGTTTTAAATTCTTGATATCTGCTACTACCAATTATTGAACCAGATAAATCTATAATATCATTATTAATTTCTTCATCATAAATTTCATTAAAACATAATCCTTTAAATCCTTTTTTATAGAAAACAATATTATAATTTGATAAATATTTTTTTAAATAAAAAAGAGTTGCATTCATTCCTGGTGCATCTCCACCAGAAGTTAAAATTCCGATTTTTGACTTTGACATAATTCCTCCCAATTTGAATTTGATAATTTTTTAATTGTATTATTAATTATTGAAATTCGATTATATTTTGCCAATCTTTCACTTCTTGACATACTTCCAGTTTTTATCAATTTCGAATTAGTAGCAATTGATAAATCAGAAATAAATGTATCCTCAGTCTCGCCAGATCGATGGCTTATAATATAATTTAAACCATTTCTTTTAGCTAATAAAATTGTATTAATACATTCAGTTAAAGTACCAATTTGATTTAATTTAATCAATATCGAATTTGTACTTTGATTTTTAATACCTTTATTTAACAAATTTGAATTTGTACAATATAAATCATCTCCAACTATTAAAACATTTTTTGAAACTAATTTAGTTAATTTGTTAAATGATTCTCAATCATTTTCATCAAATGGATCTTCTAAATATACAATTGGATATTTGTTTATTAAATCTAAATATAAATTTAATAATTGTTTCGAATCTAAAACTTGATTTGTCAATTTTAATACATATTTTGAATTGTTATAAAATTCACTAGCAGCTACATCAATTCCAAATCCGATATCATCTCCAACCTTATATCCAGCATTTTTTACCGATAACATCAATAAATCAAAAACTTCATCAATTTTATTGAAATTAATACAAAATCCACCTTCATCACCTTTTGATATAGATTGATTATTTTCAAATAATATTTTCTGCATTGAAAGAAAACATTCATCAATAATTTTTAAACATTCATCTCAATTTTTAGATTTTAAAGGAATAAACATGAATTCTTGAAAATCTAAATTATTATTTGCATGTCTTCCACCATTAATTACATTCACAACTGGAATTGGATAATAATATAAATCATTGTTTTGATTAAGAATATTTTCTCTTAAATATTTAAATAAAGGTTTTTTTAATAATTTTGATGCTAATTTTGCAATGGCTAATGAAACAGATAAAATTGCATTTGCACCTAAATTAGATTTATTTTGTGTACCATCTAAATCTAACATTATATTATCAATTTTTTTTTGTTCAATTGGGTTTAGTCCAATTAATTTTGGAGCAATTATATGATTAACATTTTCAATCGCCTTTAATACTCCTTTACCATTTCAATCTTGGTTATTATCTCTTAATTCTAATGCTTCATTGATACCAGTTGAAGCACCTGATGGAACCATTGAAATTGTTGATTCTCCAAATTCATCTTCAATATAACATGCAATTGTTGGATATCCCCGAGAATCATAAATTTGAAAAGCATTAATTTTTTTTATTTTCATATAACCTCCAATAAATAAAAACAAAGTTATATTTCTATATAACTAAGTTTAATTATTCAATATCTAAGCTTTTAAAAATTTCTTCTAATTCTTGATCAGGAATTGCAATTTCTTGTTTTTTATTTTTAGATTTAGAAATATTATTTTCTTGAAGTTTATTAATAAATGATTTGAATTTTGATTTCTTTAATGATTCTTTTTTAAGTTCTTCTTTTTGTTTTACTAACTCTTCAAGTTTCTTTTTCATTTCATTATTCTCATTAAC
>CASFKH010000002.1 GCA_949295235.1 uncultured Ureaplasma sp.
AGCGCTACCGAAAAAATCCTTATTAAACAAACCACTAGTATCAGGGTTTGCAGCACTCTTTCATAATGACATAGAAATTGGTAAAGGAAATTCATTATAAACTCAATCATCCATTAAAAAATCAAGGAAGTTTGCAATTCCATAATCTAGTGAAGTTCTTGAATTTTTTTCAATTGCATCTTCACTAAAAGAAAAGTTATTTTTTGTACCTGCACCATTTGCCCCATTTATATTTGTGGGATCATTTACTGTTTTTTTAGTTGATGTAGTAACTTTTATATTTTGATCATTATTTTTAACTACTAAATAGTCTTTATTAAAAATTGTTTGAATGAATTGATCTTTAATTTTTGAATATATTTGATTTTCAATATAATCTTGTTTTGTTCCACCAACTGGATCTAAAACATCTTTTTGAAATAATTCTTTTCAATTTGAACCTTTATTATCTTTATAATCATCATATGAATTGTTATATGATTTTTCTGCATCATCAACTCAATTATTATATTGTGCAGTTAAAGTACTATTTGAAATTGTACTATATCAACTTAATAGCAATTTATTAACAAAAGTTTTAACTAAACTATTTCTTCCTTCAGTTGAAGAAAGAGAACCTAAAGCAATTGGAGATAAGTCATCTTTATTCATTGTTGTAAATGAAGTTGAGTGAAGACTAGGATTTTCAATTGATGAACTTGATGAACTACATGAAGTTAATACAATAGGTAAAGTTATAGAAAGAGTGGTAACAACTACTAAACCAATTGAAGAATAACCAATAATTTTTTTAGTTTTTGTTTTCATTATAATTTCCTTTATTATTAAATATATTTATTATAATATAATCTAATTAAATGTTTCAAAATATAATTAAGGAATATAATGAATAATCTTAAATTAGAAAATTTAACTGTTGAAATAAATGGAAATACAATTTTAAAAAATATTAATTTAACAATAAAAAAAGGTGATGTATTAGCTATTTTAGGACCAAATGGACATGGAAAAAGTACTTTATTAAAAAGTGTCTTAAAACATTTTGATACTAAAATATCTGCTGGAAATATTTTTATTGATAATACAAATGTAACAAGTTATTCAACTGATCAAATTGCAAATTGTGGAATTTATTTTGCAAGTCAACATCCTGTAGAAATTCCTGGTTTAAAAACAATCGAATTATTTAGAAATGAATTGGAATTAAAAAATCAAAAAGTTTCAATAATTGACTTATATAAATCAATATATAAAAAGATGCAAAACCTTAATTTAAGACAAGAATTATTAGAACGTTCGATTAATGAAAATTTTAGTGGTGGGGAGAGAAAAAAATCTGAAATTTTACAATTACAAATAATTAATCCAGATTTTATATTTTTAGATGAAATTGATTCTGGATTAGATATTGATGCAATTAATACTATTTCTAATGTATTATTAACTGAAAAACAAGAAAATAAAGCAATTGTATTTGTTACTCATAATGAAGTATTACTAAATAATCTTAAACCTAATAAAGTTATTTTAATTATGAATGGTGAAATTGCAAAAATTGGTGATTTTAGTTTAGCGACTGAAATCTTTGAATTAGGTTATGAAAAAATTTCTAAAAAATATAATATTAAATATGAAGAAAAAACTAATGATCTATTTTTGAAAAATTCAATAAAAAATTATAGCTGCAATGGAAAATAAAATTACAAAATTTATTACTGATAGTGAAGAAATAAATATTAATATTGATTCAAATAAATCGTATAACTTTTTATATATAATTGATGGACAAAAAGACATAAATTATAATATCAATCTAAATTTATCTGATCAATCAAAAGTCTTATTTAATATATTAACTTTTTCATCAAATAATTCAGTTATTAATATTAATTTTGTTTCCACTTCTTTTTGTAACAATATTAATATAGAAATTAATAATTATTGTTTTGGATTTGAAAATTCAATTACAAATATAAAGCTAAAATCTAGTGTTTTAAATAATGCAAAAAATAATTTTATTAGCCAAAATATTATTGGTTATTTAATGTCATCTGATTCTACAATAAAAGGGGAACCAATTCTTGAAATTCAAACTGAAAATGTGATTGCAAAACATACATTAAAAATAGGCGCAATTGATAATAATGAATTATTTTATTTACAAACAAAAGGTTTTTCAAAAATTGAAGCTAAAAAATTACTTATACAATGTTTTCTAAATAAAATATTAGAAAGTTTTCCAGAATTTAATTCTTTAATAGATAATATTATTAAGGAGAGATTTTAAATGCTTAATATAAAAAAAGAATTTCCTTGATTTAATAACAATCTAGATTATATTTATATGGATAGTGGAGCAACAACATTAAAACCTAAGGCTGTAATTGACTCAATTGTAAATTATTATGAAAAATGAGGAACTAATCCACACAATACCGATTCTTCATTTACAAATCATGCTCATAATTTAGTTGAAAATACAAGAGAAAAATTAGCTAAATTAATCAATGCAGATAAGGATGAAATTATTTTCAACTCTGGTGCTACTGAAGGACTTAATATGATCGCTAATAGTATTTGTGATCCACTCAATCCTGGTGATGAAATCATTTTAACTTATGGCGAACATGCATCTAATATTCTTCCATGAATGTATAATGCTCAAAAAAAAGGATTAATAATTAAGTATGTTGGAGAAAAAAATAGAATTCCAACACCTGAAGATTATTATTCAGTTTTAAGCCCAAAAACAAAGGTAGTTAGCTTTTCATCTGGTTTTAATTTAACAGGTGAGAGATTGGATGAAAATAAAATATCTTCAATTGTAAAACAATACAATAATAATATCTTTTTAGTAGTTGATGCAACTCAATCAATCCAACATAGAAAAATTGATGTAAAGAAAACAAATATTGATTACATGGTTTGTAGTGCACATAAAATGTTTGGACCTACTGGAGTTGGAATGGTTTATATCAATAAATCATTGTTAGAAAAAACTATTCCAATACGATTTGGTGGTGGAATGAATTTTAGTATTGAACCTGATTCTTACCAATTAATGGAAGGATATATGAAATTTGAAGGTGGAACTCAAAATATTGCAGGAATCATAGGTTGATCTTCTGCAATTGATTTCTTAAACAATATAGGTTATGAAAATATTCATAAACATGAAGTTGAATTATCTGAATATGCTCATAACTTATTATCTAAAATTCCAAACATTATTGTTTACAATGAGGGGAATGATTCACCAACAATTGCATTTAATTATAAGGGTGTTTTTTGTCAAGATTTTGCCTCTTATTTAGGTAGAAATAAAATAATAGTAAGATCAGGATTATCTTGTGCTAAATTATTTTGTAACATTATTGATACAAAAGCATTAATAAGATGTTCATTATATATCTACAATACAAAAGAAGATATTGATCAACTTTACAAAGTTATTTTAAATTTTAAAAAGGGAGATGAAATAGATGCCATTTTCTAAGGATCCAAATATATTAAGATCAATAATATTACATAATTATGAAAAGCCTAATCAAAAATTAGAAAATCTAAATAATCTTGACTTTCAACAATCATATCAAAATAAATCTTCAACTTGTATTGATGATATAACTGTTTATATTAATGTCGAAAATAATATTATTAAAGATATTAACTTTAGTGGCTTAGGTTGTGCAATTTCAACTGCTTCTACAAACATTATGGCAACATATTTAATTGGCAATGATATTAATTTTGCATACAAAATTATTGATAATTATTTAAATATGACAATTGGGAAAGAATATGATGAATCAATTTTGGATGAATTAATTGCCTTTTATAATGTTCATAATCAATCTAATAGAATTAAATGTGCTCAAATTGGTATTAATGCAATAAAGGAATGTTTAAAAAAATTTAATAATGAAAACAAATAATTATAAATATGGATTTAACGATGGTGATCTAAATCTTCAAAAGTTTGAAAAAGGTCTCAATATCGATATTGTTAAAAAAATTTCGCAAATTAAAAATGAAGATAATTTTTTAACAAATTTTAGAGTTAATGCATTTAATACATTTAATAAATTAAATAACCCAAATTGAGGACCAAATTTAGATTTTATTAATTTTGATGATTATATTTATTATGTTAGTGCATCTGAAAAAAATGCAACTGATTGAAATGATGTCCCTGAAAAAATTAAAAATACATTTAATAAATTAGGTATACAAGAAAGTGAAGCTAAATTTTTAAATGGTGTTGCAACTCAATATGATTCAGAAATGGTTTATCACTCTCTTCTAAAGGAATTGGAAGAAAAAAATGTTATTTTTACTGATCCTAATACAGCTGCAAAAATGTATCCTGAAATTTTCCAAAAATATTTTGGGAAACTAGTATCATTTGCTGATAATAAATATGCAGCTTTAAATTCTGCAGTTTTTTCAGGTGGAACTTTTATTTATGTTCCTAAAAATACTCATATTGAAAAACCGCTTCAATCTTATTTTAGAATTAACTCTAAAAATGCCGGTCAATTTGAAAGAACATTAATAATAGTTGATGAAAACTCTTCTCTTCATTATATTGAAGGATGTACTGCTCCTATATATGATGAAAATAATTTACATGCAGCAGTTGTTGAAGTGTTTGTAGAGAAAAATGCACATTGTAGATATACAACAATTCAAAATTGATCAGATAATGTTTTAAATTTAGTTACTAAAAGAGCATTATGTCAGGAAAATGCGACAATGTCATGAATTGATGGAAATATCGGATCAAAATTAAATATGAAATACCCTTGTACAATTTTAAAAGGTGATAATTCAAGTTCAGAATGTATTTCAGTAGCAATTGCACAAGAAAATGTTATTCAAGATGCAGGTGCAAAAATGATACATATTGGAAAGAATACAAAATCAAAAATTGTTTCAAAAGGAATTGCAAAAGGAAATGGCAATAATACCTATCGTGGATTGGTAAAAATTTGCAAAAATGCTCACAATTCTTCCTCATATGTTCAATGTGATACAATGTTAATTGGTGACAAAAGTAAATCTGATGCATTTCCAAATGAAATTTTGCAAAACAATTCTTCTGTAATTACACATGAAGCTACAATTAGTAAAATTTCTAATGAACAATTATTTTATTTAATGTCTAAAGGTATAAGTAAACAAAAAGCTGAAGCATTAATAATAATGGGTTTTATTAGTGAATTTAGTGATGAATTGCCAATGGAATATGCTGTTGAACTTAACCAATTATTAAAACTTGAAATTTAGGGATATATTATGAAGAAAAATGAAAGAATTATTAAAAGAGAAGAAAATTTTGCTGATTGATATACATCTATTATTAATAATGCAAAATTAATTCAATATATTGATGTTAAAGGTTTTATGATTTTTCAACCTTATGGTTGAGCAATATGAGAAAACATCAAAAATATATTAGATAAAAAATTTGCTGAACTTGGAATTAAAAATATGTATGTTCCATTATTAATTCCAATAAGCGAATTTGAAAAAGAAAAAGAACATGTTGAAGGTTTTGCACCAGAATTATTTATTGTTAATTCAATTGGAAATAAGAAAATTGAGGACCCATTAGCAATTAGACCTACAAGTGAAATTTTATTTTGTAAATATTTTAAAAATGAAATTACCAGTTATAAAGATTTACCTATAAAGGTTAATCAATGAACAAGTGTACTAAGGGCTGAAAAAAATACTCGTCCATTTTTAAGAAATAGTGAATTTCATTGACATGAAGCTCATTGTAGTTTTATTAATTTTGATCAGGCCAATGATTTTTCAATTCAATTTCTTAATTTGTATGCTGATTTTTGTGAACAAGAATTGTGTATTCCTGTAATTAAAGGTAGAAAAACTGAGGGAGAAAAATTTGCCGGCGCTGACATCTCATATACTATTGAATCAATTATGCAAGATGGTCAAGCATTACAATGTGGAACTTCACATATGTTAGGTCAAGGTTTTTGTAAATCATATGATATCAAATATCAAACTAAAAACAATTCTTATGACTACCCATTTAATACCAGTCATGGATTTACGACAAGAATAATTGGAGCAACAATTATGGTTCACAGTGATGATAATGGATTAGTATTACCTCCTTCAATTGCTCCAATTCAAATTAAAATTCTTCCTTTGTTTGCCAATAAAAACCCAAATGTATTAGAAACATGTAAAAATATTAAGAACAAATTAATTAATAAATATCGTGTTGAAATTGATTTAAGTGATAAAAATTTTGGATTCATGCAGTCAGAATGTGAAATCCAAGGAATACCAATTTCAATTGTTATTGGACCAAATGATTTGAACAACAAATCATTTACTTTAATTAGAAGAGATAATTTTGAAAAAAAGATTGTTAATATTGATGATTTAGAAATTACAATTGAAAATGAATTAAATATGTATAAACAATCAATTTTCAATAAAGCACAACAACGTTTAAATTCTGCAATTATTGATGTTGACAATATTGATGAATTAAAAAATACAATAAATAACCATAAATGAGCAAGAGCTTATTAATGGGTCAATTGAAGATGAAAAA
>CASFKH010000003.1 GCA_949295235.1 uncultured Ureaplasma sp.
AATTGAAATAAACTAAAAAATTATATTGATTAGTAATTTTTAAATAAATTATTTTTTTCCATATTTTTGCTTTAAATATATTATTTCATTTTAGTTGGTTTTCTAAAATTTTTAATGTATTATAGTTACCAATTATTGGAACAATATTTGATGTAGGAAGATAATTTTTGTCACAGATTATTACAACAACATTGTTTTCCATTAATTCATTAATTAAATTAATCGAAATTTGAGTTTTATAATTATTAATTAATAATGTATCAATATCATTTATTGGAATTATAATTTTATCATTTTCTTTTCTAATTACAATATTGTTTAAATATAAATTTAAATGATCACCTTGTTCAATTTCAATTATTTTTCAACCCATATTTTATTTTTATTTATATAGAACAATAAAAAACTCTGGACCATATGCCAGAGTGAATTCGAGATCAACTCTTGTCTCGACTTAGTATCATTATTATGTAGTCATGCTATAGGGATACTAACCTATAACAAAATTATTATAACACATTATAAATTTTCATCATAAAATTTTTCAAATGATTTCGATAAATATATATTTCCAAGTTCATCAAGTAAAACAATGTTGTAATTTTTAACTAATATCGATAAGCTCGGTCTAATTCGTTCTTCCTTATCCTTATATCTTGCCAAATATTTTAATTCAAATTTATTTGAAGTATACCCTGAAATGTAAAATAATTCATTTGTTAGAGTATTTTTTAATGTAAATCCTCTATTAATTTTAATACATTTTTTGTTTTCAATTTCATTATTTTTTAATAAAGTATTTAATTTATCTTCATCTATTTTTAAGTTTGAGATGTTCTTATCATATTTTAATAATTTTTGATTTATAGTCATGCTAACAAATTTATTATTTTTATTTTTGTAAATAAGTATTTTTAATCAATTTAATGAACTTAGATATTGAAATTCATTTTTATCTTCTATTTTTTTATTTTTTATTTCAATAACATTTTCTTTATCAATTTCATTACCAAAATAACTTATATTTTTTATTTTGTATTTGATGTTATTATTTTCATCTAGAATTAACAAAAAATTTGGTTTTTCAATATTTGGAAAATTTTCATTCATATACAATAAAAATGGATTAGATTTTTTATCTTTATAATAATTTTTATATATATCACATAGTACATTAAATAGAATTTTATCTTTATATAATAATAGTGATTCTGCTTTTTCTTTGGAATTAAAAAAATTATCAAATTTTTTAATATCTTCTTTTTTTCAATCAAATATTTTTATTTTATTTATTGTAATACCATTATTTTCATTTTTCCATTTTATTTTATCAAATAGTTCATGTGATAATGATATATTGTTTTTTCTTACCAACATACGTGAAAATAAAACTTTATGAGAATTCTTTCCATATATTATTTTTTGCTCATTTTCATCTCATTTTCAATTGTAAGATTCTAATTGAGATCCAAAATTTACAATATTATCATTATGTTCATTGTAATTTAATATATTAAAAACATCTTCAACAACTTCTCCAGTTTTATCATCTACAAGTCTATTGTTATCAAATCTAAGACCATCATTCATTGTTTTAGTTTTAATCATTTCATTACATTTGTTTAAAAGTAATTTTGTTTTGTGATTCATCCCTAAAAAGCAGATTATTGAGGCATCAATCGCATGATGGCAATATAAATCACGGTTTTTTGGAACCATTGATATTCTCTTACCATTAATCTCTTTAACAAATAGATTATATCTAGCAAAATTAGTAATCTGCCCTCTTATTGTTTTAACTTTTACATTACCATATATTTTTTGCTTATCAAAAAAATCTTGTAGCATATTTAAAGTTAATCTTGAAGCATATCTAGTATCAGAAAGATGTCTGCCAATAAAACTTTCAGGATCTTTTTTTGGATCCCCTTTATAAATTAAATTATTATATTTTTCTTTATTAATTGTTTTTTGTGCATACAATGCTTTAACTCTTTTTTCAAATTCATCAAATTTTGATTGTTTTTCTAATCATTGATATGGAGTAAGATCTGATTTATCTTTATTATTTTTTGAATGGGTTAAAACTTTATTGTTTATTGAATCATCTGCACTTATACTAAAAGGAATAATATGGTCAATATCTAAATTTATTCCATTCATAATTTCTTCATATGTAATTTCACTATTATCATAAATATCTCTTCCTTCTTGTTGTTTTCATAACTTTATTCTTAATTTTGTTGAACTATTAATTAGAGTATTTTCAGGAAGATTAAATTCCTTTTTAAAATCCTCAACCATCTTTTTATTTTTATCATTTGCTTTTAGAATTGACTTTTTTTCTTCGAAGATATTTTTATCTCTTGCAAGTTCAATTGTAATATTATCGATACAATATTTATATTCCTTAGAATTTGAATATTTTTTTAATATTTTATTTAACACATTAATAGTTTGTTTAAATGCTCTTTTTGCAGTAGGAGAGATAATTGCATCTTCATATAAATTATGTGGAAGATATTTATTAAATTTATTAGTATTATCTTTATTTTCATTTTTAATCATTTTTTCATTAAAAAAAATCATTTGGTTTTTATTTTCATCTAGATTATTTAATGAATAATTAATGTATTCAATCATTGCTTTATATGATAATGAATGTGTTTCCATTACTTTTTTCACATTGCTAACCAAATTTTCAACAAATTCTTTTGCCTTTGGATATTTTTCATTTACATTTTCTTTTCTTTTTAATACATCATTTTCTTGTAACAATTTAAAAATGTCTTGAGCTTTTTCAATTATGTTAATATCTCACATATTTGATTCATTATCAATTATATCTGCAGAAATCATAAAATTAAAAATTGATTTATAATTTGTAATGTTTGTAATTAATTCTTTATTTTTTGTTTCTGTTCTATAACCAAATACATCATTTTCAGTTATATTTTCAAATCCATCATAATTTTCTTTAATTTTTACTAGCTCTTTTGGTAGTAATTGATAATCTTTATTTTTATGAATATCTTTATTGTAATTATCAAGAATTATTTCCTTGTCTTGTTTTGTTAATTTATTATTTCTATCATGAAAAAAATAAATGTTACTAATATCATTTAAAAGGTTAAATATTTCAGAAATTGGAGAATTTTTTGCACCTCTAAGTTCATCTTTATAATATGTACATTTACCAATTAATCCATCTCAAAGATTATCAAATTCTTTTTTGACTTTACCATCTTTATCTAATCTATATAAACCATATTTAGAGGGACTTTTTTCACTTCCTGGTCCTTGACTAAAATCTCTACATGATGAAAATAGCTTTTTATATTCATTAATAAATTCTTTATTTAAATTATTATTAACTTTTAATATTGCATCAATTTCTTTTCAATATTGTTGATGACTATAATTATTTGAATTTGGAGAATTTTTATAATATCCATTTTTTTTATAAAAATCATATAGTTCTTTTGAAGGAAAAATATTAGAATTATCAATTTTATCACCCTTATAGTCATCTTCTTTTATATAGAAGAATCCTCTATGATGCAAATAATGAAATAATATAAATAATAATTGTTCAACAGGAATTTTTTCTTTTAATGCTTTTACTTTTAATTCAACTGGATTTTCTACTCCAAATTTAGTGATATCAATATCTAATAATTTTTTAATATCATCATCTGTATTTGCATATCCAAATTTTTTTAATAATCTTTTATAACTCTCTTTTCTTGTAGAAATTCGTCTAATTCTTCTTCTTGATCCTCTTTTTTCTCTTCTTGTAGCATTTTTTAATGTTCCATCCCCCACATCACGTACATCATCAAATAATCTAACCCCAAGTTTTAGAATATTATAATTTTCATCAATAATTGAATACCCAACTGATGCAACACCGATATCTAAACCAATATTTATTTTTTTAATTTGCTTTTCCATATTATCCCTTTCAAATTTAATAACATATATTTTAGATTAAAACAAAATTATTTTATTATTTTATGCAGTTTTTTAGCAAAAAAAAAAAAAAA
>CASFKH010000004.1 GCA_949295235.1 uncultured Ureaplasma sp.
AACAATTCTTTGGTTTTTGTCATTAAATGGAGCATAATAACCATTTCTAATTTCAATATAATTTCCAACTCTAACTATTGATAACAAAGTATTTAAACGTTTAATTCCCCTTGGTCAACCTCAATGTAAAGGTTGTATTGAAAGATTTCATAAAACGATTGATCATTGTTGTTTAAATGAATTTGTGGTTGCAAAATAATTTGCCAATTTCACAAATATATTTAATTCCTAAACGCAATAAATAATTTATAATTTTATATAGAAGTGACTAGTCTAAAAAGATTATGCATTAAACATAGGGAAAATAATAAAAAAGATATTAAATTCTACAACTTAATATCTTATTCATCTAATTCATCAAGGATTGATTTAATTTTCTTTTTAGGTAATATTATTTTGGTATTTGATTTAATATCAGCAATTGCATGTTTTATTGTTGAAATAACATTATCTAAATGACAACATAGAACTCTTGATTTTCAAGAATTAATATTATCCTTTGATACATTTGGAACAACAAAAATAAATATTGCCTTTTTATCTTTACCAGTTACTCTAAATGCATGTTTTGAATCATCATCATAGGAAACTAAACCATTTTTTCTTTGGATCAATAAAGCTTTTTTTCTTGCATCAATCTGATAAACATTATGTTGATTAGCTTTAAAATTAATAAACAAATGATAAACAATATTATCAATATTTACAAATATACAAAAATCACATTTTACATTTAAAGGTTGACCATCATATTTAATTGAACCATTAATATTATCAATTCAACTTCGATAAATGATTTTAGCATTTATTCCAGACTTTTGAATTCATTCATTAATCAAACCATTACAGTTTTCTTCAATCTCTTTTTTAGAAGTAACTGCAAGCATTATTGTTGTTCTCCATTATTAATTTGATTTTCTAATTCACTTTCATTATTTGCGTCTTGATTATCTTCACCATTTGATTTGAATGATGCAACTGAACAAATATATTCATTTTTATCTAAATCCATTAATTTAACACCAGATGTTGAACGACCAATTATTGAAATAGAATTTGCATTTAATCTAATAATATTTCCAGTGTTCGCAATTAATAAAATTTGATCTGTTAAATTAACAAGTTTTACACTTACTAAATTACCTGTTTTTTCGTTAATTTTTAATGTTGTAATACCTTTAGCACCACGTTTAGTTAATCTATATTCATCTTTTGAAGTTAACTTACCAACACCATTGCTACCAATTGATAAAACATATTCCCCTTCGCTACTTACACCAGTTCCAACAACATATTCTTTTGGTTGTAATTTAATTCCAATAACACCACGAGCTGTACGTCCTAATTCACGAATAGTATTTTCATGAAAACGATTTAAATTTGCTTTATTTGAACCAATAAAAATTTCATCATTTCCACTTGTAATATGAATAGCAAATAATTTATCATCTTCATTTAAAGTAATTGCAATTTTTCCGTTTGATCTAATACTTGCAAACTCAGATAATTTAACTCTCTTAATTAAACCTTTATGAGTAACGAAAAATAAATATCCATTGTCATAATCGTTTACTGTAATTACATTTACAACCTTTTCATTTTTTTCAATATTTAAAAAGTTATTTGCAGGAACCCCTTTTGATTGTCTAGAACCAATTGGAACTTGATGTCCTCTAATTCTATAGACTTTTCCTTCTGTTGTAAAGAATAATAAGTCAGAATGAGTATTTGAAATTATAATTTTTTGAATACTATCATCTTCATGAGTTTTAGCAGCTAAAATTCCAGTTCCTCCACGATGTTGTAGACGATATGTATCAATTGGCATTCTTTTAAATCAACCATTATTTGACATTGTAATTACAATATCTTCAACTGGAATTAAATCTTCATCATCAATATTTCCACTTGCACCTTCAAGAATTTCAGTTCTTCTTTCATCACCATAAGTATTTACAAAATAATCTAAACGTTCACATATAATTTCATGACGTTTATCAATTGAATTAATGATAATGTTTAATTCTTTAATAATTTCAAGTAATTTGTTTAGTTCATCAGTTAATTTTTGATGTTCAAGACCTGTTAAAACTCTTAAACGCATTTCAAGAATTGCTCTTACTTGAATTTCGTCTAATTTTAAAAAATCCATTAAACGTTGACATGCTTCATCAGTATCTTTTGAGGTTTTAATGATTCTAATAGTTTCATCAATATTATCAACAGCAACCAATAAACCTCTTAATATGTGAGCTCTATCTTCAGCTTTTTTTAGTTCAAATTGAGATCTACGAATTATAACTTCATGTTGATGCATTATGTATAAATCAATTAAATCTCTTAAATTTAAAATTTTAGGCTTACCTTTAACTAAAGCAAGATTATTAACTGAAAAATTAACTTGCAGTTGTGTAGATTTACATAGTTTATTGAAAATAATCTCAGGAATAACATCTCTTTTTAATTCAATAACAATTCTAATTCCATCACGATTTGATTCATCACGTAAATCAGTAATATCCTTTAATTCCTCAGATTTTACTAAATCAACAATTTTTTCAATTAAATTGGTTTTATTTACATTATAAGGAATTTCAGTAATTATTAAATTATGCTTACCATTTCCAATTTCTTCAATTTCACATTTTGAACGAATAGTAACACTACCACGACCAGTATTAAAATATTCTCTAATTCCACTATTTCCTACAATTTGTCCATATGTTGGAAAATCTGGACCTTTAATATGTGATTCCATTAATTCATCAATTGTTATATTTGGATTATGAATAACAGCTTTAATTGCACTACAAATTTCATTTAAATTATGAGTAGGCATACTAGTAGCCATACCAACTGCAATACCATTTGTTCCATTTGCTAATAAATTTGGAAATGAGGCAGGTAATACTGTTGGTTCTTTTTCAGATCCATCATAATTATCAATAAAATCAACAGTGTTTTTATCAATAGAATCAAGTATATCATCTGAAATTTTAGATAATCTTGCTTCAGTATAACGCATTGCAGCAGGACTATCTCCATCAATTGATCCAAAATTTCCATGACCATCAATTAATAAATATCTCATATTGAAGTCTTGAGCCATTCTAACCATAGCTTCATAAACTGCAGAGTCACCATGAGGGTGGTATTTACCAATGACTTCACCAACTAAACGAGCAGATTTCTTGTATGGTTTATCAGAGAACATTCCTAATCCATATGCTGCAAACAAGATTCTACGATGAACTGGTTTAAATCCATCACGAACATCTGGTAAAGCACGTGAAACAATTACAGACATCGCATAATCCATAAATGATGTTTCAAGTTCTTTTATGATTTTTACATCATGAACTTTTGATTTTGCTAATTGTTCACGAATTTCTTCACTTGTAATTCTACCTTTTGAATTTTTTTTAAATGACATAATTGTATTCCTTAATATTTAATTTGCTATGCATCTATATTTTTTACATACTCAGCATGTTCTTCAATAAATTCTTTTCTAGGTGCGACATCTTCACCCATAAATAATGTAAATGCTTTATCAGCTTCAATTGCGTCTTCAATAGTAACTTTTAATAAAATTCTATTA
>CASFKH010000005.1 GCA_949295235.1 uncultured Ureaplasma sp.
ACAACTCAGTTCCAGGTGGTGACAATTCAGAAATTCAGGATCCAATGCCTGATAATCCTATTGAAGTTGTAAATATTAGTAATGATGAATTAGATAAATTATGTAATTCAATAAAAAGTTCATTTATTCCATCTTCTGCTAATCAATTTGATAGTGCTAAAATTATAAATGATATTAAAAATTTTTTTAACCAATTATCAATTTCTATTGATAATGTAGATTTAATTTTTAATCAATCTAACACTAGTCCTGATTATTATAATATTAAAATTACTTTAAATAATGTAGATAAAAAATATGAATTAGCTTCAGATTGTAATTTTGCAGTTTTGAATGATAATGAATTAACAATTACTTTTCCTTTTTACACAAAAATTATTATAGATGTTGATAATTATTGAAAACAAATTTATAATGCAATTAATACTGAATTTAAAACTATCAAAGAATTTAGTCAATTACAAGATTCTTTAAATCCTATTCTTAATAATTTAAAAACAATTTTTGGATCTGATTGTGTAAAAAATATAAAATTTGTTGATAATTCTTCATCAATTAACGTTGATACTACAACTTTTGAATATAAGTTAGATATTGAATTTGATGATAATTATTATTTATCAATGGTTGGTAAAAATGACAATTATTCAATAGAAAATAATATTTTACATATTAATTTCTTACCTACAAATATTGATGCAAATTATAATAATGTTTATGATTTAGTAAAAGATAATTTTAGTACATTAACTGTTGATGATATTAAAAATGATATTTCTAATCATACTATTGGACAATTGAATTTTTTAAAATTAAATATTGATTACATACAAACTTTACTTCAAAAAATAACTGATAATTCGATCATTTATAACTTTTTTGTTGATAACGCAAATATAATAGGAAATTTAATAAATAATATTATTACTCAATCAATTAGACAAGATCTAAATAGCACAAGATTATTTGAAATGATATTTGCTGACAAAAAATTGAATGAAATTTTTAAGGATAATAATGCAGTTAATGGTTTAATCAATTTAGTAAGATATTTTATACCTGAAAAAGCTGATTCAATAATTGATATTATTAATTCCTTTAAATCCTTACCTATTAATTTAATAATTTCAACAATTCAAAAATTGTTAGCTAACAAATTACCTAAAAATTTAATTGATTCTTTAAATGATCTAAAAAAATCAGGATTATTATCTTTTGTTATAGATCATGATGTTGATATTTTATCTTTATTGCCTACAAACAATGTCTTAAACGATATTATTCAAATTTTAAAATTAACAGACTCAACTACTTTTAAATCAACTGGAATAATTGATTTTATCATTAGTTTACTCAAATCTAACAATTCAGTTTATTTAAAATCTTTATTATTAAATCTTTTTAATTCAAATGAAAATTCTGTACTTGGAAAAATCCTAAATACATTTATATTTAATAATAGTTCATTAAACAAAGATACATTATCTGGTTTCTTTTATGTTTTCTCTCATCCTATAGATAACAGTGGAAATCCTATTTTGTACAAAGATTTTCTAAATTCTATTCAAGTTTCTGAAAATTTTAGATGTGCAAATTATTCAATGTCTAGCAATTTTTTAGATCTAGAATATGATGCAACCTTTAGATATGGAATGAATCTGAATTTTGATATTACAAAAATTTATAAATTATTCCCTAACTTTACCATCAATTTAGGAACTATTAAATTAAATAAAGATTTTATAGTTAAAAATATTCCAAAAAAGATAACTATTGTGAGTGGAGATTATATTAAATATAGTTTATCTATTTTGGATAATGTTAAATATAATATCAAACAAAAATTTAATTTAAATTGTTTATCTTGACAAGCTATCGCCCATGAAAAATATGATGTTAATATGAAACATAGTTGTGAAAAGTGATATAGAAACACCCCTAAAAGTGCGGTAGTTGGTGTTGCTAAATGTTTATCAAAATATGTTAATGGAATCTTTTATCATGTTTGAGATACTGATTTAAATTATAAACCTGATAATTCTGTTCTTAATAAATTTACTTTACCTGCATTTAAATATGATTCTGAATCAAATGGAACTGTAAAAATTAATTCTAATGTAGATTTAAATTCAATAAAAAAACAAATTATAAGCACTGTTAGTGATGAATGAGTTAAAAACTCAACTTATGAATGACATGCAGGAATTGAATACATAAAATTATCTCAATATTACACAACTTTTAATTTTGATATTTACAGTATTGTTAATCAACTATTTGATTTAAGTGGATATAATGGTGAATATGATGTAAAATTAAATGTTCTTACATTAGCTAAAAAATTAAATGTTGCAGGATTTTCATTGCCTGCAATTAGATTAATTGAAATTAAAATATTTTTTCCATATTTGGTAAATGATGGACATGGAAATTATGTTAATAATTTATCAATTAAAATTTTAGATTAATTAGTTATTATTGATATTATATTAAACAAATAAAGATATAATTATTCTGATATATAATTAATTAATATGGAACCATGATTAATAGCAATAATTGCAGTTTTTTGTTGTATTGGTATAGTTGCATTCATCTATATCATTTTTGCTTTTAGAAGGTTTTCAATTGTTTGCAAAAAAATTGATTATTTAGTTGAAGATATAACTTATAAATCTGAAAAGTTAAATAATGTAGTTGATGTAATAATAAAATTGTCTGGATATGTTGATGTAATTGAAGGTATTATTAAACGTAATTCTGATGTTATTTTTAAATTTATTAAAAACCCAAATAATATTCAATCAATTGATTCACAATTAGATGATACTATTTCAAGAATAGAAGAAGGTAAGAACGATGAAAATAAGTAAACTAATTCTAGAGATTGGAATTGGATATTTATTTGTAAGTTTTTTAAATCATCAAGATAAAAATAAATTAGAAAATTTAGTTGATAAAAAATTAAATGAATTAACTCCTTCAATTTCACAATTAAAAAATAAAATAAATTGCATTTATTCTGTTGATCAAGAAATTAACTTTAAACCTAATGAGTTAAAATCAAAAATTAAATTAATAGAGAAAGAAATAAAAGAAGTCGATGCAAATTCAATCGCAAATGATATTTTAGAAAAAATAAAATAGGAGAAAATTTATGTCCAATAATCAAAATTTTATTTCTATAAAAGGTGCAAGAGAAAATAATTTAAAAAATATTAGTATTGATATACCAAAAAAGAAATTAGTTGTAATTACTGGATTATCAGGATCTGGTAAATCTTCTTTAGCATTTGACACAATTTATGCTGAAGGGCAAAGAAGATATTTAGAATCATTATCAAGTTATGCTAGACAATTCTTAGGTGGTAATGAAAAACCTGATGTTGATCAAATAGAAGGACTATCGCCAACAATTGCAATTGACCAAAAATCTACTTCTAATAACCCAAGAAGTACAGTTGGAACAATTACAGAAATTTATGATTATTTAAGAGTATTGTTTGCAAGAATTGCTACTCCTTATTGTATTCATAATCATGGTGAAATAAAAACTCAAACCATAAAACAAATTGTTGATTTTATTATGTCTCAAGAAGACAATACAAAAATTATTTTATATTCTCCAATGGTGTTTGCTCAAAAAGGCACTCATAATGATTTATTATTAAAATTAAAAAAAGAAGGTTTTTTTAGAGTCCGTATAAATAATGAAATATATTCATTAGATGATGAAATAAAATTAGATAAAAATAGAAAATATAATATTGAAGTTGTTATAGATAGAATTGTTTTACACCATGATCATCAAACTCGTTCTCGTTTAAATGATTCAGTTGAAACTGGGTTAAAAACAAGTAAAGGAATAATTATTGTTGATTTTAATGGAGAAGAAAAAACTTTTAATGAAAATTATTCTTGTAATCAATGTGGATTTAGTATTCCAAGTTTAGAACCAAGATTATTTTCATTTAATAGTCCATTAGGAGCATGTGAAAATTGTAACGGTTTAGGTTTTACATATGAACCAGACCCTTTAAAAATGTTTCCTAATCCTCATCTTTCAATTAATGAAGGTGGAATCGATTTTTTTAAAAATACTGTTAATACTACAAATCTTGATTGACAAAAATATGATTGTTTATTAACACATTACGGAATTCCTAAAAATATACCTATTAATGAATTAACAGATGAACAAAAAGATATTATAATGTTTGGATCAAAAACTCCAATTGATATTGTTAAGGTATCAGTTAATGGTAGAAAATATGAAACCTTTGAAGTTGTAGAAGGTATTTTTGATTTAATAAAAAGACGTCATGAAGCATCAAGTAGTGATATGGCTAGAGAATTTTATAGTAAATATATGTCTCAAAAAACATGTAAAGTTTGTAATGGCAAGAAACTTAATAAATATGCATTATCAGTAAAATTAGGTGGAATCGATATTATTGAATTTACTGAAATGGATATTCAATCAGCAATTGAATTTTTATTAAATTTGAATTTAAATAATGAACAAAAAATAATAAGTAAATTAATATTAAAAGAAATACTTGATAGACTTGAATTTCTTAATAATGTAGGATTAGATTATTTAACATTATCTAGAAATGCCTCAACATTATCAGGAGGGGAAGCTCAAAGAATTAGATTAGCTACTCAGATTGGTAGTCATTTAACTGGGGTTTTATATGTTTTAGATGAACCTTCAATTGGTTTGCATCAAAAAGATAATGACAAACTAATTAAATCGTTAAAAGGGATTAGAGATTTAGGCAACTCTTTAATTGTAGTAGAACACGATGAAGATACTATGAATTCTTCAGATTGAATAATTGATGTAGGTCCTGGAGCTGGTGTTAATGGAGGAAATATAATGGCAACTGGTACTCCTGATGAAATTAAAAATAACACTAATTCTTTAACAGGTCAATATTTATCTGGTAAAAAATTTATTCCTATTCCAAAATCTCGTCGTAGCGGAAATGGACATAAAATTATTCTAAAAGGTGCAAAAGGGAATAATTTAAAAAATATTAATGCTGAATTTCCGTTAGGGAAAATGATTGCTGTAACTGGTGTGAGTGGAAGTGGAAAATCAACATTAGTAATAGAAACATTAGTAAAAGGATTAATAAAAGAAAATTTTAACAAATTTGAAACTCCAAGTGAATATAAAAGCATTATTGGAGGAAATCACATAGATAAGATTATTGTTGTTTCACAAGATCCAATTGGTAGAACTCCAAGAAGTAATCCTGCCACTTATGTTGGTGTATTTGATGATATTAGAGACGTGTTTTCTAATGTAATTGATGCTAAAGAAAAAGGTTACCAAAAAGGTCGTTTTTCATTTAATGTAAAAGGTGGAAGATGTGAAAGATGTCAAGGAGATGGATTAATTAAAATTGACATGCAATTTTTACCTAGTGTTTATATTAAATGTGAAGAATGTGAAGGTAAAAGATATAATGAAGAAACATTATTAATCAAATTTAAAGGTAAATCAATTTATGATGTACTTTCAATGTCAATTGATGAAGCATGTGAGTTTTTCAAAAATATTCCTATAATTCATCGTAAATTACAATTATTAATAGATGTTGGATTAGGTTATCTACAATTAGGTACACCAAGTAATTTATTATCTGGTGGGGAAGCACAAAGAATAAAATTAGCTAAATATTTACAAAAAAAAGCTACTGGAAAAACATTATATGTATTAGATGAACCAACTACTGGTTTACATATCCATGATGTGGCAAAATTAATTGAAGTATTAAATAGAATTGTCAATAATGGTGATACAGTAATTTTAATTGAACACAATCTTGATGTTATTAAGGTTTGCGATCATATTATTGATATTGGTCCCCTTGGAGGCAATAAAGGGGGAGAAATTATTGCTACAGGTACTCCTGAACAAGTTGCCTGTGCAAAAGCAAAATCATATACTGGTGAATATTTAGATAAGATTCTTAAAAGAGGATATTAATGGAAAAAATTATAAAAATAAAAAATTATTCAAATCTGTATAATTTGGCTTCAATTAAGTTAAATGAATTATTAATTAAAAAATCTACAATTTTAATATGTTCAAATTGTGTTAGTTTAATTGCTGGATTAAGTTTTAATCTTATGAAAATTCAAAAATATAATTTAAATATTTTAATGAATAATGAATCTAGAATTTTTGAAAATTATGTTAATTTAAAATTATCTTCAAATTTAGATGATAATTTTGATTTATATTTTGAATATATAGGTGAAGAGGATGGAATTCAATGTATAAAATAGGTTATTCAATTGATATCCATAATTTAGAATCATCTAATGTTCCTCAAAAACTTGGCTCAGTTTTATTTGAATTGGGATACAAAGTAATTGCACATTCTGATGGTGATATTATTCTTCATGCAATTGCAGAAGCTATTTTAGGTGCACTTGGTTTAGGTGATTTGGGTGATCATTTTGCTGATACTAATATAGACTATAAAGATATGGATAGTTTAACAATTTTAAATTACTCTATAAATCAAATGTACAAACTTAATTATGGAATTGGAAATATTGATCTTACTTTAATTTCAGAACAAATTCATATTAATCCGATAAAAAAACAGATTAAAGAAAAATTATGTAATATATTTAACACAAATGATATTAATATAAAGGCTACTAAATTTGAAAAACCTAGTAATCAAATTCAATGCAATTGTGCAATTTTGTTAAAAAAAATATTATAATATTATATTAATATTATGGATAAACGTATAAAGGAAATTTTAATTTCAGAAAAGCAATTAAAAACAGGTATAAAATTAGCTGCAAAATATTTAAATTCCAATTTTAAATCTAAGCAATGTCCAATTATAATTGGAATTCTAAAAGGGTGTATTCCTTTTATCGGAGCATTAATTCCACTTTTGAAATTTGATTTTGCAATTGATTTTATATCTGCAAGTTCATTTAAAGGATCAATAAAAGGTTCTTCTAAAATTGATTTAAATATTTTTTTAACTCTTGATGTTAAAGATAAAGATGTAATAATTCTTGAGGATATAATTGATACTGCAAGAACTCTTAAATTAGTTGTTTTAGAATTAAAAAAATTAGGAGCAAAATCAATCAAAATTGTAACTTTATTAGATAAAAAAGAAGGTCGCAAGGTTGATTTAAATGCCGATTATTCATGTTTTGAAATTCCCAATAAATTTATAGTAGGATTCGGTTTAGATTATTTAGAAATTTTAAGAAATTTACCATATATTGGAATTTTAAAAGATGAATATATTAATAAAATGAATGCTAAGAAAGGTTAATGTAGATGTCTAAATTTATTCAAAAATATTTTTATAATTACTTTGATAAGAAAAAAACAAAGAAAAAAAATTCCCTTGAGAGTGATGGATTGAGTCAACCTTTAAGTAAAGACCAAATGTCTTCTGAAGATATTTCATCAAATAAAAAGAAAACAATAAAAAGACATTTAATTTGAACATTGGTTTTAGGTGGTCTTGGTGGAATTATAGCTGGAATTGTAATTGCAGCAACAAAAAAATCTGAAATTTCACTTGATCAATCTACAAAATTATCACCTGGAAATCCTACAAATAATGTTATTTTTGAAGATGATAATAATTCTTATACTGTAGATTTAAATAATGATTTTGTTGCATCTTATTATGCTTCTACATCTAATCAAATATATTTGCAATTACCTGTTACTAATCAATCATTACCAATTGAATTGATGGTGAGTCGTAGCATAATTGATGTTAATATTACTTACAATATTGCTAATCTTAAAATTCAAACCGATAGTTCATTTACAAATGTTAGTGCCTCTAATAGTCCTGTCCAATTTTCTGAACCAACCTTAAAACAATTAGCACAATTATTAGATCGTGCATTTCAATATGCTGTAAGTTCTTCTCCTGGATTTAATTGATTAGGATTATTATCGGTATTAATGCCATTAATTGTAATATTAATCCTATTCTTTTTATATAGTTATATTATTAAAAGACAAATGGGAGGGATGGGTCAAGATTCAATATTTGGTATTGGCAAATCAAATACAAAACCCGTTAAAACAAATGTTAGATTTAAAGATGTTGCCGGAATTGATGAAGTAAAAGAAGAACTAAAAGAATTAGTTGATTATGTTAGACGTCCTTCAAAATATGCAGCAATGGGTGCAAGAGCGCCGAAAGGTGTAATTTTATATGGACCACCAGGTACAGGAAAAACTTTAATTGCAAAAGCAGTTGCTGGAGAGGCTAATTGTGCATTTTATGCAATAGCTGGTTCTTCATTTGATGATATGTTAGTTGGTGTAGGTGCAAAACGTGTTCGTGATTTATTTCAAAAAGCTAGAAAAACTGCTCCTTCAATTATTTTTATTGATGAAATTGATTCAGTTGCTTCAAAAAGAGGAAAAAACGATGTTGTTGGTGGAGGATCTGGAATAGCTGATCAAACAATAAATCAATTATTAGCCGAAATGGATGGTTTTTCAACCGATTCAGGAGTCATTATAATTGGTGCAACAAATAGATTAGATGTTTTAGATGAAGCAATATTGAGACCTGGTCGTTTTGATAGACAAATACAAGTTACATTACCTGATATAAAAGGAAGAGAAGCAATTCTTAAAATTCATTCCAGAAATAAAAATATTTCTTCTACAGTAAATTTAGTTGATGTTGCTAGAAGAACTCCAGGATTTAGTGGGGCACAACTTGAAAATGTGCTGAATGAAGCTACTTTATTAGCAGTTCGTCAAAATAAAAAAGTTGTTTCAATGAAAGATATTGATGAAGCAATTGATAGAGTAATTGGTGGTCCTGCAAGACTTGGTAGAGTAATTAGTGCACAAGAACGTAAACAAATTGCATATCATGAAGCTGGACATGCTTTAGTTGGATTACATACTGAAAATACTGAAGTCGTTCAAAAAATAACTATTATCCCAAGAGGGGATGCTGCTGGTTATACATTGCAAACACCTCAAGAACAAGAAAAAGTTATTCAAACAAAATCTGATATATTAAATCAAATTAGAATGACATTAGGCGGTAGAGCTTCTGAGGAAATTATATTTGGTAAAGAAAATATTTCTTCTGGTGCTGCTAATGATTTGTATAAGGTTACAAATATGGTTAGAGCAATGGTTATGCAATTAGGAATGACTGAAATTGGTTTAACTCAATTTGTACCTTCAGAAGGCGCTCAAAATCCATTCCAACAAAAGTTATATAGTGAATCAACAGCACTTGAAATTGATAAAAAAATTGAAGATATAATTCAAAAAGAATATAAATTAGCAAAATCAATAATTAGTAAAAATAAAGTTGAATTAGATTTAATTGTTGAAACTCTATTATTACTTGAAACAATTGTTAAAGAACAAATTGATTATATTCATCAATACTTAGAACTTCCTCCTGAAGCAATTGAAGCAAAAAATAAATTAAATGAAAATTAGTTGGTGCATTTATTATGTTTAATATTGATTTAATTAGAACTAATAAAGAATTAGTGAAAAATAAATTATCAAATCGAAATTATGAAATTAGTAATATTGATTTAATTTTTGATTTAGATATTAAAAATCGTGAATTAAAAACTATATTGCAAAATTATAATTCTTCAAGAAATAATATTTCTAAAGAAATTGGAATTGCATTTAGTCAAAAAAAAAATCAAAAAGCTACTGAACTTCAAAATGAAGTAATTGAAATTAATAAAAAAATTGATGAATTACAACCTAAACAAGAAGAAATTGAATCAGAAATAAATAATTTATTATCTTTTATTCCAAATATTTGTGATGATTCTGTTCCAATTGGAAAAGATGAAAATCAAAATGTTCCTCAAAAATATTTTAAAGAACCAACACATTTTGATTTTAAACCTTTAGCACATTGAGATTTGGCAATAAAAAATAAATTAATAGACTTTGATTCATCTGCAAAAATATCTGGTTCAAGATTTACTACATATACTAATTTAGGAGCAAGATTATTTAGAGCATTACAACAATTTACTATTGATCATAATGTTGAAAATGATTTTGTCGAAATTTTACCTCCTACACTAATTTTGTCTAACTCACTTTATGGCTCAGGGCAATTACCAAAGTTTAAAGAAGATGTATATGAAATTATGAATGGTGATACAAATTTATACCTTTCTCCTACTGCAGAAGTTCAATTAGTAAATTTAAAACGCAATGAAATAATTGATAATTCAATATTACCTATTAGATATACTGCAAACACTCCATGTTATAGAAGTGAAGCTGGAAGTGCAGGAAGAGATACAAGAGGTGTAATTAGACAACATCAATTTTGAAAATCTGAACTTGTTGTTTTTTCAACTCCTGAAAATTCATGAGATGAACATGAAAAGATAACTAGAACAGCTGAATTAGTTTTAGAAAAATTAGAATTACCATATAGAAGATTATTACTATGTACAGGTGACACAGGCTTTAGTAGTGCTAAAACTTTTGATTTAGAAGTTTGACTTCCTTCTTATAATGAATATAAGGAAATTTCTTCATGTTCAAATTGCTTAGATTTTCAAGCAAGACGGGCTAATATTAGAACTAGAAAAAGTGAAGGAAAAACTATTTTAGTCCATACATTAAATGGTAGTAGTTTAGCGATCGATAGATTATGAGCAGCAGTTGTTGAAAATTATCAACAAGCAGATGGAAGTATAAAAATTCCTAAAATTTTACAACCATATATGAATGGATTAGAATTTATTAAGTAAATATGAAAAAAGGTTTATTTATTACATTTGAAGGTCCAGAAGGATCTGGTAAGTCTACAATTTGCAATGAAATTTATAAATGATTATCAGATTTAATTAAAGATAATAAAATTAATTATTCTCAAGTTTTAAAAACAAGAGAACCAGGTGGTAATAATAATAAATTGTGTGAAAGTATTCGTCAATTAATTTTATCTGATGATTATGCACTATCACCTTTAACTGAAACATTACTATTAGCTGCAGCTAGATCACACCATTTAACAACTACAATTTTGCCTGCATTAGATAATAATCAAATTGTTTTATGTGATCGTTTTATTGATTCTTCATATGTTTATCAAGGATTATCTACAAATATTGGAATTGATACGGTTATATCTATCAATAAAATTGCAACATCAAATATTTTACCTGATCTAACTTTAATCTTAATGGTTGATGCTGAAATTGGTTTAAACAGAATAAAAACAAATAATCGTGAAACTAATAAAATTGATTTACGTCCAATTGAATATCATAAACAAATTGAAAATAATTATTTAAAACTTAAACAATTTGATTCAAAAAATCGGATTAGATATATAAATGCAAACATCAATTCTATAGATACAATTTTAAATAATTGTAAAGAAGAAATATTAAAATATATCTATGGAATTAAATAAATTTCAAGATTCAATTACTCTTAATGATCATGCATTTTTATTAGTTTTGGATTTTAATTCAAATCCAAGAGATTATATAAATGCAATTTTTAGTAAAATTATTTTTTTAAAAGAACAAGAATTATCAACTGATTTAAGTTTAATTTTAAAAGGTTTAATACATAAACAATATGATGATTTGATTTGGATTAGTTTAAGAAATTCAACTTTAAAAAAAGAAAATGTAATTGAAATCAAAGAAAAATTTTCATATCCTAGTTTAAATAGTGTTGATATCAAATTTTATGTATTAGAAAATATTGAAAATTCATCTAATTCAAGTCTTAATTCATTATTAAAATTTTTAGAAGAACCATCTCCAAATACATATGCAATTTTTACAACAACAAATAAAAATTCAATCTTAAATACAATTATAAGTAGATGTAAAGTTGTTAAAATTGAATCAGATGCTAATCAATTAGAAATGATTTTTTCAACTTTTAATCTTGAGGATTGACAAAAAAAAGTTTACAAAAATATTTTTTACACAATTAATGAATTTAATAATCTTTTGGAATCTGATATTTTTAAAAAGGTGAATAAAATTATATATGCAATGTTATTTTCACATGATGAAGTTGAAGTTTATGAATCATGAGAATCATTTAAAACATTAGATAATTATGAAATATCAATCATTATTTCTGCTATATCTAATTATCAAATAGAATATGATAAAAAATCAGAACTTAATTATTTATTATCATTATTAAAAAATAACCTAAATAAAAATTTAATATTTTTTAAGTTATATGAAATTTTAAAAAAGTAGGTATTTATGAACTTTAAAACTATATGTGCACTTGCTACAGCGAGAATGAATTGTGCCATTCATATCATACGTATATCAGGTGTAAATGCATTTGATATTGTTAATAAAATTGTTAATAAACCTATCGAACATAAAGGATATGTTATTTTTCATCGTGCCATTATAGATAATAATAAAGTAATTGATGATGTTCTTATTAATACTTTTGTTGCCCCAAAAAGTTATACAGGTGAAGATGTAATTGAAATAAATTGTCACGGTGGCGTTGTAGTTGCTGATTATATTTTAAAGTTATTAATGAAATACGGTGCAGAGTTGGCTGAAAGAGGTGAATTTTCCAAGCGTGCTTTAATAAATAAAAAGATTGATATTTCACAAGTTGAAGCAATTAACAATTTAGTTAATTCTCAAAATGAATTTTCAATCTTTGGTTCAACTAATGCATTAGTTGGAAAACTAAGTGAAAAGCTTACTGATCTTCAAAAAGAATTGTTTTTATTAATTGGACAAATTGAAGTTAATATTGATTATCCAGAATTTGATGATGTTCCAATTGTAACTAACAATGAAGCATTAGAGAGAACTGACAAATTGATTATAAAAATTGATAATCTCTTAGTTAATTCAAAACGTTTCATTCCATTACATGAAGGTATTCAAACAATAATTATTGGTGAACCAAATGCTGGGAAATCTTCATTATTAAATGTATTAACAAATTCAGATAAAGCAATTGTCAGTGAAATTGAAGGAACCACACGAGATATTATTGAATCTTCAATTAATATTGATGGAATTACCCTAAAACTATTTGATACTGCTGGAATTCGTGAAACTTCAAATAAATTAGAACAAATTGGAATTAAAAAAGCAATTGAGTTATCTCAAAAAGTTAATTTAATTTTATTGCTTCGGCCAATCTCTAAATACAATACAAATTTGAATGACTATGAACTGGAGTTAATCAAAAAAAGAAATTGTATTGTAGTATATACAAAAATTGATACCATTGATAAAAATAAATTACCCAATTTTTCAAATAATGAAGTTGGAATTTCAAGTATTAATCACGAAATTGAAAGTCTTATTAACAAAATTAAAAACACATTTGAAGTTGATGAATTTATTCAAAGTGATTTAAATGTACTTCAATCTAATCGTCAAATTGGAATTTTAGAAAATATAAGATATGATCTAAATTGTGCAAAAGATGCTTTAATAAATAATGAGCCATTAGATTTAGTTATTTATCATTATGAACAAGCCAATTTAAAATTAACTAAAATCTTAGGTAATGGTAATGAATATGATTTTTTAGATGAATTATTTAAGAATTTTTGTGTAGGTAAATAATATGAAATACATTGATACTCATACTCATACAAATTGTTTAGAATTAATTGAAAAATATGATGAAATCCTTAAAGATATTGAACAATTGGATATGTATATTAATATTGTTGGTAATAATCTAGATGATTCTATTTTAGCTATAAATCAATCTTATAAATCAAATAATACATTTTGTACAATTGGAATTCACCCAAATGAGTTTAAAAATGACCAAGACATTGACGACACTTTAAAAAAAATTGAAAATTTATATTTAAAGAATAAGACTAAGGTAAAAGCAATTGGTGAAATAGGTTTAGATTATTACTATAATCCAGATGTAAATAGGAAACTATTGCAAAAAGTTTGATTTGAAAAACAAATTATGATTGCAATTAAATATAATTTACCAATTGTTATGCATATAAGAGATGCTCATTTAGATGCATATAACATCATTAAAAATTATAAAAATAAAACTACTTTTATTGTTCATTGTTTTTCTGGTAATCCTGAGGATTTAGAAAGATATAATGAACTAAATTGTTATATTTCAATTTCAGGTATTATTACTTTTAAAAATAATAACGAATTGCGAGAAACTATAAAACTAATTCCACAAAATAGATTATTAACTGAAACAGATGCCCCTTGATTAGCACCAGTGCCTTATAGAGGAAAAACTAATTGTCCCCAATATGTAATTGCTATAAATGAATTTATTTCTGAATTGTTAAAAATCGATCTTAATAACCTTCTGTCTCTTCTAGTTAATAATGCTAAAAAATGTTTTAAATTATAATAAAAAAATCAAATTATAGTAAAATTTAATATAAAAGGAATAATATATGAGTAATTTATTTTTTACATTTAAAAAAAATAATTCAATAGTAAAAATTTCAGTACATAATTCTGAATTTTTTATTAAAAATTATCAAATAAGAATTCAAGAAATTGTAAATAATGTTTTTAATGATTACAATACAAGAGAAATTTCATTTGGTTTGACATTTACAAATAATAAAACAAAAAATGATTATATTTTTGATGTTGTTAAAAAATATTTGTTAGACAAAAAAGATTCTTCAATTATTAAAAAAGCTGTATCATCTGAAAACAAAAAAGATGCACAAATTAACAATAATAAAGAAGTTAAAAAGGTTAATAAAAAAGAAGAATTAAAAAATAAAAAAGAAGAGTTAAAAAATCAAAAATCTGCTTTTAAAGGGTTAACTAAAAATGAAAAGCAAGCTTTAAAACAAAGAGCAAAAGAAATTGAAAAACTTAACAAACCACATAAAGGTGCGAAAGAAGTAAAATTTAAAAATCCTGAAAATATAATTGAACTATCAAATGTAGTTAAATATTACACAAATGGTTATGTTGTCACTCAAATTTTAAAAGGAATTAATCTTGAAATTAAAAAAGGTGATTTTGTAATTATTTTAGGTCCATCAGGGAGCGGAAAGACTACTTTAATGAATATAATTTCAGGTCTTGATAGAGCTTCAGATGGTGTTACAAATGTTTGTGGTACTGACTTAATAAATCTAAATGATAATGAATTAACGAAATTTAGAAAAGACAATATAGGTTATGTATTTCAACAATATGGTTTACTTCCAAATTTAACAGTTAAAGAAAATGTTGAAATTGGAGCTAATTTGCAATCTGACAAATCAAAGAAGATGGATGTAAATGAAATTTTAAAATCAGTTGATATGTTAGAACATAAAGATAAATTCCCTCATCAACTTTCTGGTGGGCAACAACAACGTGTGTCAATTGCGAGGGCATTTGCAAAAAATCCTACATTATTATTTGGTGATGAACCAACTGGGGCAATTGACGAAGAAATGTCCAAAATGGTTATTAATGAATTTATTAACATTAATAAAAAATTTGGTACTACAGTAATTATTGTTACTCACAATAGAATATTTGAGGATCTTGCAACTTTATTAATAAAAATTAGAGATGGACATATTGTTTCTTTAAGTAGAAATAATAATCCTAAAACAGTTGATGAATTACCTTGAGGTGAAGAATAGTTTAGGAATTTATGCGTTTTAGTGTTTTAGATAAAGTAAATCCAGCTAATAGAATTTTAGATAAGGCTATTAAATTAGCTGATTTGGTTTTATCTAGAGAGTCTAAATACATCAATTGTAGTTTAGATGAATTAAAATTAAAAACTTTATCTTTTATTAAGGATATTGAAAAGAAAAAAGTTGTTCTTGATGATATTTTAATAGATGCATTAGCAATTGGAAGAGAAGCAATAGCTAGATCTACAGGAATGAGAGCATTTAAGGTTCAAATAATTGGCGCAATCATTATTTATTTTGGTGACTTTGCCGAAATGATGACTGGTGAAGGAAAAACTTTAACCATCGCTTTGGCTTCTTATGTAATTGCTTTAGAAAAAAAAGGTGTACATATTGTATCTGTTAATGAATATTTAGTTCAACGTGATGCAGAATTTTCTGCTCAAATTATGAATCCAATTGGATTAACTGTTGGCTATATTAAATCTTCAATGAATGAGAATGAAAAAAGAAGAAATTATGCTGCTGATATTACTTATTGTTCAAATTCTGAATTAGGATTTGATTATTTACGTGATAACATGGTTTCTAAATATTCAGAAAAAGTTCAAAGAAAATTGTTTTTTGCAATTGTTGATGAAGCTGATTCAGTTTTAATCGATGAATCCAGAACACCATTAATAATTTCTGGATCTTCAACTAGTTCAATTCAAGATTATGTAAAAGTTGATCAATTTGTTAAATCATTAAAAAATTCAGATTATATAATTGATTTTGAATCTAGTTCAATTTCTTTATCAGATTATGGAGCTGAAAAAGCAAATAAATTTTTTAAAATTGAAAATATTTACGATTTAGAGTCAAGTGAACTATTACATAAAATCATCAATTCATTAAAAGCTAATTTTTTATTTTTCAATGGTAAAGAATATATTGTTAGAAAAAATGAAAAAGGAATTGATGAAATTGCATTAATTGATCAATTTACAGGAAGAATTATGAGTGATAGAACTTATAGTTCTGGTTTGCATCAAGCTATACAAGCAAAGGAATATGTTAAAATCGATCCTGAAAATCTTACTGTTGCTACGATTACATATCAATCATTTTTTAGATTATATACTCATTTAGCTGGAGTGTCAGGAACTGCAGCTACTGAGGCTGAAGAATTATTAAATATATATAATATGGTTGTTGTTACGATTCCAACAAATAAACCGATCCAAAGAATTGATCAACCCGATTATGTTTTTGGTGATAAAAAAACAAAATGGAAATATGTAATAGCTGAAGTTATAAAACGTCACAAAACTGGTCAACCAATTTTAATTGGAACTGGTGCTGTTGAAGATTCTGAAATTTTACATTTATTATTATCACGTGTGGGTATTCCTCATAATGTTTTAAATGCTAAAAATCATGCTCAAGAAGCAAATATTATAAAAAATGCTGGACAAAAAGGTCAAGTAACTGTAGCCACTTATATGGCAGGAAGAGGAACTGACATTAAATTAGGTGAAGGTGTTAGAGAACTTGGCGGATTATATGTTATTGGAACTGAAAGAAGTGAATCAAGAAGAATTGATAACCAATTAAGGGGTAGATCTGGTCGTCAAGGAGACCCTGGAGAATCTAGATTTTTTATTAGTCTTCAAGATTCATTATTTAAACGTTTTGCTGGTGATAAATTTAATAAAGCAAATTCAAAAATGGAAGAAGATGAAGTTATTGATCTTAAATTTTTTAGTAAATTATTAGACAATACTCAAAAAAAGGTTGAAGGTCTAAATTTTGACATGAGAAAAAATCTAATTGATTATGATCATGTTTTGAGTGCTCAAAGAGAATTATTATATAAGGAACGTGATATTGTTTTATTATCAAATAATTTATTACCAATTTTAAATTCAATGATTCCATATGTTGTTGATGAAATATTATCAAAACATATTGATCATATAAATCCTGATTTTGTTGATAATGATGAGGTAATAAAAGAAATTAATCAATCCATTTTCCATTCTGATAAATTAGATATTAAAAAATACCAAATTTATGATGGAGATAGTTTAAGGTCATTATTAATTAAAGAAATTAAGAAATTTTTAATTGAAAAGATGAATTCTCTTACTCCTGAAACTTTTAATAATTCTGCACGAAACGCAATTATTTCAAACATGGACGATGCATGAACTGAACACCTTGAAACAATCGGAAGATTAAGAGAAGGTGTAAATTTGAGAGCATATGAGCAAAAATCTCCATTAAATATTTATATTGAGGATGCAGATTTATTATTTTTAGATTTAAAAATTAGAATTGCTAATAATGTTATAAAAAATGTATCTAGATTTGGTGAATTATTAAATAATAGTTCTGTAAGCAAAATATTATCTCAATTTAATTTGGTTCC
>CASFKH010000006.1 GCA_949295235.1 uncultured Ureaplasma sp.
AATTTTTATTTTTAAAATTAAAATTTTTAAAATATGAACTAATATTATTTAACAATAAATTGTTTTTGTCAAAAATTTTTATTAAAAAGTTAGTTTTGTTATCTCCTAAAGTTTTTTTATTGCTTTTTAAAATTTCATATTTAAAATTAGCAAGATTTTTATCTAAAATAAATTTTATTAAATTTAATAAATATAAATAGCGAATCTTAAATTCAATAATTTGATTTGATATATTAATTTCACCAATATTTTTAATTATTGTATAAATTAAAACAATTTGTTGATCTACATCAAATTGATTAGATTTACAAATTTCTTCTTTTACTAACTGACTAAAATTGGTAGAACTATTATTTATTTTCATTGTATTTCAGATATATAATCTGCAGCTGATAATGCTGCAATTGTTCCATCATTAATTGCAGTTGAAATTTGTCTAACTCTTTTATTTGTAATATCACCAGCCGCATAGATGCCAGGAAATTTTGTTTCCATTCTAGAATTAACATTTATAAATTTTGAAATAGGGTCTAAAATAGATTCATTATTAATAGTTGGACAAACAGGAATAAAACCAATAAAAATAAATGCTCCTGTTACATTTAGGTTATATGTTTTATTATTGATATTATCTTTTAATGTAATACTTTCTAATGTATTTTCTCCATTAAAAGAAATAGTGTCAGTATTAAATAATATTTTTATATTCTTTTTTTCATAAAGTTTATAGGTTGATTTATCATTATCAATTTTAAATTTAGGCTTATTAGAAATTAAAGTTACCTCAGATGCAATATCACTCATATAAAGTGATTCTTCAATTGCGCTTAATCCACTTCCTATAATTGCTACAGGTTTATCTTTATAAATTGCACCATCACAAATTGCACAATAACTTATTCCTTTTCCAAATAATTCAATTTCATTTTTGCAACCTATTTTTCTATTAACCATACCAGTTGCAATTATTACCACTTTTGATTTGATAATATTATTATTTGAAAGTTCAGTGAATTTATACTCATCAATTGTATTAATATTTATAACTTCACTAAAAATAAATTTAGCTCCTAAATTCTTAGCTTGATTAAAAAATTTTAATGATAAATCAGGTCCACTAATATTATCATAACCAGGATAATTTTCGACAAAAGCAGTTGTAACAACTTTCCCCCCTGGTGCATCCTTATCAATAAAACAAACTGACAAATTTGCTCTTGAAGCATAAATTGCAGCAGTTAAACCAGCAGGACCTGCTCCTACAATTAAAATATCAAATTCTTTATCAAATTTCATTTTATCCTCACTATCTATATGCATAAAAAATTTTGTCAGAATTTTCTCTAATATATTCAGGTTTAGCAAAATCATTTAAACTAGTTTTTTCATTTGATTTATGCATTTTATATAAAATTCAATTTTTAAATAATAAATATCATTTGTAATCTCTAAATTTGTAAGCAATGAATTGACAATATACAATTATCAAAATCCCAAGTATTAGAAGAAAAGCAGTTGTTATATAGGTTCCAACAAATTCAAATTTTTGATTCCGCATTGGTTCCATTATAAATCTGATAATTCCATAAGATACACAATATAATCCACTAATCATACCAATTCTAATTTTTTTAATTTCAGCAATTAATCCATATATTACAGTGAACGTAATTATATTCATAAAAGATTCATATAAAAATAATGGTTGATAAAAATGTTGAATTCCATTACTATCTATTGCACACATGTGATCATATACACCCGGCATCAAATTTTTTAATCATGTTAAAGATTCAGCTGATACCTCACAACCATAGATTTCACCATTAAAAAAGTTTCCTCATCTTCCAATGGCTTGACCTATCAAGATAGTTGGCACAATTGCATCTGCATAAATCCACATTGATGGACGTTGAATATATACTTTTCCATCTACAATTACTCGAGAATGAAATTTTGGAAAATGTAAAATAATTGGAAAATAAATCAATGCAGCAATTACACCAAATATAACTCCACCTTCAACCGCTAATCCTCCATTTCGGGAGAAAAAATTACCATGAGCATCACCAATTACATATGATCATGTTCTTGCACCTAATAAAATAAATGGAATGGCAATGAAAATATAATAAAAACCGACATCAACATTAACTTTATAGCGTTTCCATATTGTTAGTAAAAAAATACATATTGCAATTAAATATCCTGCTATTGATAAAATTGCATATCATTTTACATCTAATCCAGCAATAGTAAATGCAGTCTGAAAATTTGAATCAGTTAAATTAGGTGGAGGAGTAAATGATAACAACACAATATTAATCTCCTTATTATTTTAATAATACTCTATTTTAGATAAATAAAAATAAGCTGAATACAATTATGTATTTTATGTATCTGCTAAATTAACATAACAATAAAAAGGATATATTTTATTGCTTCATAATTTATTTTTTTATAAACTATTGTATTAAATTATTATATTTAGCTATTTAATATTTTTTTTCAATAACTCTGCAATATATGGGCTATTATCACCAAATAAAATCGTAATTATATCCATATTTTTTAAAGTTCCAACTGCTCCTAAATTTTTTATTCCATTAACATCAACAGATTCAATTGAGTTAACCTTAACTTTAAGATTACTAATTGTGCTATTTATTTCTAATATATTTGATTTTCCACCTAATGCAGATATTAATTTTTTTATGTCGAAATCAATAACTTTAGAAACTTCAATTTTGTTATTAGTTTTAGAACTTATATTTTTAGCTTTATTTTTAACATATAAATATCCAATACCTAATGTAAATATATAAAATAATTTTGTTTTTGTACTTGGCTTCATATACACTCCTATATTAATTTATTTTTAATTGCATCTAACCAAATTTTATAATTTAAATTAATTTTAGCACATGATTCAATTTGTTTGATTGATATATGGTTTCATGATTCAATAATTTTAGATTTTCCATCAATTTTAAATTGAAAAGATTTGTTCATATTCTTATTGTAAATATTTATAGTTTGATTTTCTAATATTAGAGGTTGATCTAAATAGTGATTAATATTATTTTTTGCAACAAATAGTTCATTAAAACAAAATAAATTTTGATTAAAAAATAGAGGGCCATTAACACTTCTATTAAATCCGGATGAACCAATTGATGTGCAACAATAAAATCCAGATCCTTGAAAAGAGTAAAATTCATATTCATCAATATACACATCATATATATTTGTAGAATTTAAAGATGTAATTTGAATTTCATTAATAACAAAATAAATTTCATTATCAACTCTTATTTCTAATAATTTAAATTTTTTAAATTCTAAATTTGCAATATTATTTAGATTTGATTCAAAAAAATTCAAATTTCCATTTGGGATTAATAAAATCTTTGTATCATTATTAAAGTTATTTAATAGTGTATCAATATACGTTCCATCTCCGCCAATACATATTAAATAATCATATTCATTTTTTGAATAAATTAAATTTGGATAATTATTAAGAATATTATCAATAATTTTTTTATTTTGGGTATAGTTGACAAAATTGATTTTTATTTTTTTAGTCATTTTTAGAATATTATATAAAAATTTTTATATTATTATAAAATTAAAAATATATTATTATGAAGAGAGTAATAAGTGGAATTCAACCAACAAGTTTTTTAACCCTAGGTAATTATTTAGGATCAATTAAGAATTATTTAAAATTTCAAGATGAATATGAAATGTATATTTTTGTTGCTAATTTACATTCATTAACTGCAAAAAATATTGATGCAAATGAATTAAAACAAAATTCTCGCAATATTATAAAATCTTTAATTTCTTGTGGAATTGATCCAAATAAAGTAAATATATTTTACCAATCTGATGTTATTGAACATACTATGTTAGAACATATTTTAATTTGTAATACAACTATTGGTGAGTTAAATAGAATGACTCAATTTAAAGATAAAAGTTCAAAAGTTTCTAAGCAAACTAATGGTACAGAAATGATACCTACTGGATTATTAATTTATCCAGTATTAATGGCAGGAGATATTCTGTTATATGATGCAGATATAGTACCAGTCGGGGCAGATCAAAAGCAACACTTGGAGTTAACTAGAAATATCGCTTTAAGAATGAATAATAAATATAATACAAATTTATTTAAAATACCTGATCCTTATATTTCTAAAGTTGCTGCAAAAGTAATGGATTTAACCAATCCTAGCATTAAAATGTCAAAATCATCTGAGAGTATAAAAGGAGTTATTTTTTTAAATGACCCATTAGAAATTTCTATAAAAAAAATTAAATCTGCAGTAACTGATAATTTAAACAAAATTCAATTTAATCCAACAAATCAACCTGGCGTTTCAAATTTAATTAGCATTTATTCTTCATTAACTGGATTATCTTTTACTGAAATTGAGAATAAATTTAAAGGAAAAAATTATGGAGAACTAAAATCTGCAATAAGTGATGAGTATAGCAGATATCATAATATTTATATGAGTAAATGAAATTCATTATCAGATGAATATATTGATGAAATTGCTTATAAAGGTGCAATTAATGCTAAAAAAATTTCATCTAAAAAAATGGATGAAATTTATAAAGTTGTTGGATTAATATAGGAGGAAAACATGAAAAAATATTTAATAATTAGTGATTTAGATGGAACTTTATTAAATTCAAATGGAAAATTAACACAAAATACAATTGATACAATTAATAACATTACCGATCAAGGCCATATTTTTTGCATAGCCACAGGAAGACCCAAAAGAGGAGCTATTGAAATTTATAATAAATTAAAATTAAATTCTATAATGTTAAATCAAAATGGGGCTTATATATCAAATCCGACCGATCCAACTTTTAGTCCAATTGATTTTTGTTTTTCAAAAGAAATTGCAAAAAAAATTTTAAAAATAAAAGAAGTAAGAGAAATAATTTCAAATGCATTCTTGGAAACAAGAACATATGAACTGCAATTAACTCATATTGATAATCCTGATTATGCATATGATTTATTAAAATATTACCATATTGATATTAACAATACAGATCATTTAAAGTCTTTAAATAATAATCCTGATAATCTAGATGTAGATGTTAGTGCATTATTGTTATATATTAAAAGTGATGATATATCCCAATTTGACAAAATTGTTTATTTTGTAAAAAATATTTCTCCTAATTTACAACTTAGAATGGTTAATTTACCAAATTGTGGGTTTGTTGTAGAAATAAATACAATGTTTACAGATAAAGTAATGGGACTTAATTATTTAGCTTCCTACTATGGAATTCCATCAGATAGAATTTTAACATTTGGTGATGGAGATAATGATATGAAAATGTTGCAAAAAGCAAAATATGGTTTTGCAATGAAAAATGGTAGAGATACAGCGAAATTAACTGCAAGACATATTACCAAACATACAAATGACGAAGATGGTGTAGCATGAGAGTTAAAATACTTTTTTGATCATCTTGAAAATCAAAACTAAGTACAACTTTCACATACATAATCAATTTCTTCTTTTTCAGTTTTACAATAATAGAAGGTTTTTATTCCTAAGCTAAATCCATATAAATGAATTAATGTAAAATTAGTTAATGATTTTACTTTTTTAAAATATAAATTAATTGATTGAGATTGATCTATATAACATTGTCTGATGGCAGCTAATCTTATTAATTGATATTGATCACATTCTATTGCTCTTTTATAATAGATTGAATTTTGTGTAATATTTGGAGCTAATGTAATAACATTTGATTTTCCATCTTCTTTGTATATGAAATCTTGAATTGGTTCAATACTTTCAGTTGCATTAATTGATTTTCCACTTGTAGCGGTTGGAGCAATTGCAATTAATTGTGAATTTCTAAGACCATATTTTTGAATTTGTTTACTTAATTCATCTCATTTTTTAAAATTTGGTTTATACTTTACTAAATTCATAGCTAATTTATTAGCTTTTAGTAATGGATAAAATCCCGCAGCTCATTGAGTTTCATTAAATCCTTCACATTTACCTTTTAATTTAGCTAACTGCATAGAAGAATAAACTATTTGATATGTTAATCTATCAAACAAACTAGCAGTTTCTTCAAGTGCTTCATTACTATCAATAATTATTTTATGACTTGCTAAATAATTGGCAAAATTTAAAACTCCAATTCCTAAATATCTATATTTTAAATTTGTATACATTGCTTCTTTTATAGGATAATTTGCAATATCAATTGTATTATCCATTGCTCTAACAAGAAAATCTACCATTTCTTGTTGTTCAGTTTCATTTAAGCTATCTCATTTGGTTAAATTAATACTTGCTAAATTACATAAAGCAATTTCACCTAATTTATATGAGTGAATTAATTGTTGATTTTCATATGTTGAATTTAAATATGTTGAATGACGTGAAGGAAGGGTAATTTCACAACATAAATTACTGCTATTAATGTATCTATTTAACAATGAAGCATTATTAACATTTTCTTCATGAAATAAATAAATATTTCCAGTTTCAACTCTTTCTTTTAATATCATTGATAATATATGTCTAGCAGGTAATTTCTTAACTTTTAAAGAGCTATCTTTTTCATATTCAATATATTGTTTATTGAACTCTTCACCAAATTTATTAAATAATTTAGGAACATCGTTAGGGTTAAACAAAGTAACATCTTCATTGTTTAAAACTCTTTGTATTAATAGATCATTTATCTTAACTGCATATTTAAGTTGTCTTGCTCTGTTTTCTTCAGTTCCACTATTGTTTTTCAATACTACTAATTCTTCAAAATTGAAATGTCATCATTGAAAATAAACACAGCAAACTCCAGGTCTTTCACTTCCTTGATTAAAGGATTTTATTGTAGATTCAATAATTTTTAAAAATGGAACTGGACCACTACTGATTCCATTATTTCCTTGTATATATGATCCTGAACTTCTCAGCATTGATACATCAACAGCATTTCCACCTTTATATTTTGAATATATTGCAATATCTTTTATTGTGTCCATAATACTATTAGCATCATCTCCCATTTGAGATAATACACAACTTGACAATTGCATATTGTTTGTTCCTGAATTCATAAAAATTGGAGTAGATACAGTAAAAAAATGGTTTGACAAATAATTATAAAATTTTTTAACCAATTCTAACCTTACATTCTTATCCTCTTTATAAAACAAAGACATAGCAATTCTCATATATGCATGTTGAGGTAGTTCTAATTTTTTATTTTTTGTTGAATTTATACAATATTTACGAGTAAAAAAAATTAATGATTTATATGTAAAGTTAAAGTCATTATTAACATCGATACATTTATTAAGTTCTTCAATTTCTTCATTTGAATAAGATAAAAAAACATTTTTATTATATTTTCTATAATGTAATCCTTTTTCAATAACAGATTTCAAATGAGGATATTGATTTGATGTCTTTATATTTCATGATTCGCGATAATATTTTAATAAATATAATTTTGCAGCAATTGATTCATAAATAGGATATATTCTACTTATTTTATTTACTGCAGATTTAATAAGTTCATCATATACATCACTGATTTTGATCTTATTATAAAGTTTAATTTGAGTAGCATCTAATAACATATCAGCATATCCTTGATTACCATTAGAGGCTCATAAACAAACTTTTCTCATTTTTTCTGGATTATATTCTTCTAATTGTCCATTTCTTTTAATTACCATAATTTTATTGGCATTAATTTCCACATTTTTATTAGATTGATTGATAATTATTTTTTTATTATCCTCAATTGCTTCTTCAATTAAAGATAATGGTGTTTTTTGATTATTTTGCATTTCTATTTAATAACTCCTCTAACATAGTTTTTAAATCTTTATCATTATAATCAATGCTCATATTACCAATATTATAATTTAAGGCAGTAGATTCTTGTTGAGCTGTATTGTCTTTGTTAATATCTTTATACATGTCAAATCAAACAACAATTTCAGGTTTGTTAATAATATTGTAAATTGGTTTTAAATTAATCTTTTTTAATCTATCATCGGCATAATAATGCATAAAATTTGTAAAAACATCAATAGTTAAAGATGGGATTGGACCAAAACTTAGTAAGTATTCAGCTCATTTAAGTTCATCATCAACAATATTTCTTACTATTTCTTCAGTTTTTTCTCTAAATCATTTAGATTTAAAAATTTCAGTAAAACCTTCAGATTCTTCACGCATTAATATTCTTAATAATCCACCAATTACAGCCACATGCATATCTTCATCAAAATTGATTAATTTAATAATTTTGGTAACTCCACTTATGGCATCATTATAACTAAAATTGATCATATAAGTAACCATAAAACTAATATAAAATTTTAAACCTTCTAAGAAATAAATATGAAGTAATAAGGTTAATATATTTTTCTTAGTTTCAATTTCATCTCATTCTGGATGATAACCATTTATATATTCTTTTAATAAGGTATATTCATTAATTTCTTTATCAGTCCGATGTTTGATTTCATTAATCATATAAATTCGATCAAAAATTGATGTTGCATCACTACTAAACATTTCACGAATGATATGTGAATAAGATAATGAATGGATTAATTCAAAAAAAGCTTGAGTTTTAAAGACTGCTTCTCATTCACTTGACGTAACTAATTCAGACATTATGCTATCTAAACCTCTATTTTGAGCAGAATCCATCAATGTTTGAAATAAAAGATTTGAAATAATTACTTGTTGAGCATTTTCAGGTAAATCTTTAAAATTTTCTCTATCTGATATTAAACTAATTTCTTCAGGTGTTCAAAAAGCTTGACGCATGTTTGATTCAATTTGTTTTGCAAATGGATATTTAATAATATCATATCTTTGAAAACCATTATATTTGCCCAAAAAAATTTTAATATCTTTTGATTTTACTATTAATTCTAGATCAATTAATTTTTTCATATTTTTCCTTATCAATATTAAATATTTATAACATAATTTCAAATGTTAATTTTATATTTTTAAAAAAATAAAACAATCCAAATATTTTAATAAAATAATTCCATTTTAAATAATTAAATTTTGATAGAATTTTTATTATATTAAAGTTTAAATATAACAAATTTTGATAAAATTAAATTGTATTAATTTATACAATGTTGATATTCTTCTCCAAATACATCTTTGTATAAATTTTTATAAATGACAAAAGGAGAATTAAATTATGGCTATTTCAAAAGAAAAAAAAGCTGAATTAATTAAAAAATTTGGTGGTAATGAAAAAAATACAGGAAAAACTGAAGTTCAAATTGCAATTTTAACTGAAGAAATTTCACGTTTAACACAACACTTAATAAACAATAAAAAAGATAAGATTTCAAAATCTGGTTTATACCAAAAAGTTGCTCAAAGAAAAAAATTACTTGCATATCTTGAAAGAAACGATATTGAACGTTATAGAAATATAATTAAAGAATTAAATTTACGTGGATAATTTTTAGTAAATTTATTAATTTTTTATTATGAAATTTTGAGATAAATTTAATAAAAAAAATCAAAAAAAACAATGAATTATTAATTCAATTAAAAGAAAATCTAATGTTTTAAAACATAATTTGTTTGTTGACAATAATGAATCAAAATTAAAGGTAATTTGATTAAAAAATGATAACGATATTGCAACAATATTAGCGCCTTTAAATAATTTTAATTATCAATATTCATATTTAATAAATGCTGTGCTTGAATTCAATAACATTAATTTTAATTATGAATATGATATTGTTGTGTTAGATTTATGATGAAAAGTAAAAGAATTATATAATAATGTGAAACCAAATAGTTTAAAACTTAAATTTAATGAAGTTTCTCATGTAATTGTATTACCAATTAATGGAATATCTCAATTATTAATTAAAATTAATGGTTTTGTTCGACCAATGCAAAAAATATTATAAGGAGTCCTTTTTATGCCTCGCAAACATTTAATCGCAAGTGGTATTAACAAAAAACAACAACAACAATCTAAAATTTGAATGAAATGTGCAAAGGAAATAAAGGCCGCAGCTAAGGTTGGTGGTCCAAATCCAGATGCAAATCCAAGATTAAAAGCTGCAATCCAAAGAGCATTGCAAAATAACTTAAGTCGCGATTCAATACAAAGAAATATTAATGGTGCTTCAAAAGATCTTGATGTCCTTAAAGAAATTTATTATGAAGGATATGGACCAAAAGGGATTGCAATTATTGTTAAAGCTTTAACTGATAATGAACAAAGAACCATAAGTAATGTTAGAGGTTATTTTTCTAAACTCCATGGTGAAATTTCAAAACCAAATAGTGTAAAAATCTTATTTAATGAATATGGTGTATTTTTGATTAATAAGGATCAAATTGATGAAAATAAATTATTAGAATTAGTTATTGATTTTAATATTATTGATTTACATAATG
>CASFKH010000007.1 GCA_949295235.1 uncultured Ureaplasma sp.
ATATTGAAACCAATTATCATAGCTTTGGATACTTGAGCTAATCTAATATCAGTTTCTGTAATTCCTCCAACCGCAGAACGAACTATCGAAATATTTGCTCCTTCAACCTCAATTTTATTTATCATTGATTTAATAGCCTCAAGCATACCTTGAACATCAGCTTTTATAATAATATTTAATTGTTTTAAATTATCATCATTATTTATAGATTTATTAAAATCTAGATGACTATTTTTATTTTTAATATGACCCGCAATTTCTTTTACTTTTTTTTCATCATTTAAAACTAAAAATTTATCTCCAGCAGATGGAACTTCTTCTAAACCTGCAATTTTAACTGGACAAGAAGGTTCAGCGATTTCAATTTCATTACCAATATCATCAAACATCAATCTAATTCTTCCATATGTTTGTCCAACTACTGCAATATCACCTTTTTTTAAAGTTCCATTTTGAATTAATATTGTAGCAAGAGGTCCATATCCTTTATCCAAATTCGCTTCAATCACAGTTCCATAGGCTAATCTATTTTTATTGGCTTTATATTCATGAATTTCACTAACTAATAAAATTGCCTTTAATAATTCATTAATTCCAGTTTTTTGTAATGCTGAACCATGGACAAAAATTGTATTTCCACCTCATTCTTCACAAACAATGTCATATTCACTTAATTGAGACATTACTTTTTCAGGATTAGCACCTGGTTTATCCATTTTATTAACAAATACAATGATTTCAACACCAGCAGCTTTTGCATGATCAATAGCCTCTTGAGTTTGAATCATAATCCCATCATCAGCTGCAACTACTAATATAACAATATCAGTAACATTTGCTCCACGAGCTCTCATTTCACTGAATGCTTCGTGTCCTGGAGTATCTATGAATGTAATTTTTTTATTATCAAATTTTACTTGATAAGCACCAATATTTTGAGTAATTCCACCAGCTTCTTGACTAGTTATGTTTGATTTTCTAATGGCATCTAATAAAGTTGTTTTACCATGATCAACATGACCCATAATTGTAACAATAGGAGGACGAATAGATAATTCACATTCATTATCATCAAATGTAATATTATCTAATAAATTTTCTTCATTAATTTCTTTTTCAATTTTAAAATCCAAATTATATTCAAGACACAATTCACCAATTTGTTCTTCATTTAAAATTGAGTTTAATGTAATTGCCACACCCTTAATAAAGAAAAACTTGATAATATCATTTGTTGTTTTATTTAATTTTGGAGCTAACTCAGAAACTGATAAAGGTGAGGTAAAAACAAAAACCCCGTTTTGAATTCCAACATTTACAGATTTTATCTGATCATCAATTTTTATAGATTCACGAGTATCGTTTTTATTTTTTTTCGCCATAATATACCTCCTTAATTAATAAAAAATTTTTTTCATGATAAATAATCTTGATCACTAATTTTAATGTTTAATTTATGTTCTAATAATTTTGTTTTTAATAATTTTTCATAATTATCTATTGAAGGAAAAATATAATAACCTTTACCTTTATTTGAATTTATACATATGTGATTATCAATGACTGAAAATCTTAATAACTCATTTTTCAAATATTTCTTTTTACTTATAATACACGTACGGATACAATATTTCACTTTATTTTTTTAATACTTTATCAATTTCATCTTTGAATGCATCATTGAATTCATCAATGTTTTCTTCATTAAGATTAAACAATTCATCATCTGATTGAGTTACAAGATCATTTATATCATTTTCATCTAAATTCATAAAATTGATTTCATTATTGTCACTTGAATCAGTTTCAATATTATTTAATTTATCAGATTGAGAAATAATTTCATTAATGTTATTGAATTCTATACCAAGTACCTTAGCATCATCTTCACTAATAATATTAATTGCATATCCAACTAGCATAGAGACTAATTTAACATTATTACCTTTTTTTCCAATTAATGTTAAAATTTCATCAGAATTTGCAATAATAGTAATTTGCTTGCGATCTTCATCCTTTGCAATTCCAATAAGTTTAGATTTATCAAATATAGTTATTAATTGAATTAATATATTTGGACTATAATTGTAAATTTCAACTTTTTCTCCACCTAATAATTTTGAAATGTTTTTAACTCTACTTCCTTTTGGACCAACACATATACTTGCTGCTTCAATTGGTAATTTAACTTTTGGTTTAACAATAACCTTTGATTTAAATCCTGCAATTCTTGCACACTTAATAATTTCAATTGAACCATCATCGATTTCAGGAATTTCCAGAGTCATATAATATTCAACTAATTTTTCACTTGATCTAGATAATATAACTGGACAAAATTTAGATTGTTCCTTTATTTCAGTAATTACAAAATGATATTTTTTGCTCACATCTAATTCTTCTAATGGATTCAACTCTTTTTTGCCTAAAAAACCTAATGTTGGCTCAAGTGGGTTGCCTAATTTATCTATTTGATTTTCTAAATTTATAGTATAGAAATTACCTCTTTTATCTTCTTTTTCAATTTCAGCGATTATTACCTCATTTATCATTGGAGTTCATGATTTATAAACTCTTTGATTACTAATTTCAGTAATTTTTTGTTTAAATGACTGAAGTATTTGTGCAACTTGTTGAGGTCTAAATTCTTTACTAATATCAAATTCTTCTTTATAAATATCACCTAATTTTAAATCTAACTTTTTAACTCTTTCATCATCCTCTAAAATATTGACATATTCATCAAATTCGTCATTATCTTGAGTAACAGTGTACAATTTCAAAGCAACTAAATCACCGGTGTTTAAATCTAATGATAATTCAATGTTGTCTTCATAATTAGATTTAATAAAAGCCTTTTTAATTGATTCTAATAAAAAATCTCTAATTACTTCTTTTTCAATTTCTTTTTCTTTAGAAATATTATTTATAGCAGCTAATAAAAATTCATTAAAATTATTTTTCATTTATATACTCCTAAATAAAATAAAGAGAAACCAAGAAGGTTTCTCATACATATGTTTATTTTAACATAGATTTAATTCTAAAATTAAAATTCCATTTTTACATCTTGCTTTTGAGATTCACTTGCAGCAAACATTGGTAATGAATGCAATTTCATACTTGATGCTTTAACTGAAGTTGGAAATGTTACTAAGTATTTATTAAAATCAGCGACATTTGAATTATACAATCTACGACAAGCAGCAATTTCAGATTCTAAATATTGACTTGTACTCATTAATTCCATTAAGCTACTATTAGCTTTTAAATTTGGATAATTTTCAAAGTTAGCATTTAAATTAAAGGCTAATCTATCCATAATTGCTTGACATTCATTTGAATTTTTAATATTTTTCCCATCCAATTTCATACTTCTCAATCTTGTTACATCGCTTAAAAGGTTTGATTCATAATTCATATACCCTTTTGTTTGATCAAGCATTTTTGTTAACAATTCTTTTCTTTTTGTTAAAGCAACATCAATTGAACTTGAAGCACGATTGATTTCAACTTGCATTTGATTTAATTTATTTCCTCATTTAAACCATAAAACAAGCAAAATAATACCAACAATGATTGTTAATCAACTAAGTACAAATAATGTTCATCAAAGAATTTTTTGACCTAAACTACATTGTGCACTATATTCAGAGTTATCAACATTTGGATTAAATCCTTCATTTGAACTTTTTTTATTTGGATCTACTAACATACATCTTCTCCATTAATATCATTTATAATATCCTTAATTATACTAATATTATCTTCATCTTGTAATGTATTATTATTTATAATTGCAATTCCTTCATCGATTTTAGAAATTGTTAAATTAGGTGAAAGATTTTTTGAAAGATTAATAAAAGCATTAATAACTTTTTGATTTTTTAAATTTTTAAAAAAATCTATATTTTCAGATCATATTGGAAAATCTTTTAATCATGAATTATTAAATTTTTCGTCATGAGAACATATTTGATAATCTAAAAGCATAGAAATTGAAAAATTAGGTATCTGAGTATTTTTTATTGGAAAAAAATAAATAACCTTGTTTTCTCTAATTGGATAAAAGAAATCATAAGGAACATTTATAGTGTGAACTCCACTATTTCCACTTACAACTACTGGATCAAACATTTTTTTGCTATCATATGATTTTAATTCGCAATTCAACTCGTAATATCCATCTCTATTTTTTACTAAAATATTATCAATCCAAGAAGGTCTTTTAGGTTTCTGATTTACAAAAAATAAACTATTAGGCTTATACAATTTGGCAATTATATATTCAAAACAATTATTATTGTTATTATCTATTTGAGAAAAATCAAAATTGTTTGAAATATGAAAGTCATTATCTGAAACTGAGTAACTTTCCCGATTAATAATTGGTGAAATTAATGGATATTGCATTGAATTAATTAATGATAAATAATATGATTGAAAAATATTCCGTAAATTTTCAAGGTTATCATCAATATTCTTATTAAAGTCAATCCATTGAAATGAAGTGTCATTATCATGTAAATTAATATAAGGTTTGTTTTTGTTACTAATGTTTATAATATTATTTATTTTAGAAAACTCATTGTCTATTTTTTTATCATTCTTATTGTATCAATTTAGATAATCTTCTTGAGCTTTAATAGTAAAAAATTCTAATAATGAACTATCCATTTTGTTTTCAAAATTTGAAATTCTAAAAGCTTTAGAAAATTCTTTATTTTCAAATTTTAAATATTTTTTATTATTAATAGTGAAATTACAATCCTTATTAAAATTTGTTAACATAATTAAATTATTAAAATTTTCAATGAATGGAG
>CASFKH010000008.1 GCA_949295235.1 uncultured Ureaplasma sp.
ATCCAACACTAGCTGGGATTATTGCAAGTCCCGCTAATCCAACTGAAGCTAAAACATATTTTAATTTTTTATTTAATTTCATAATTTCTCTCCTTTAAATCTTGTATGAATTATATTTAATATAACTGATTAGTTTATCCTTTGCATTTACAAATGAGTCAAAATAATAGTTTCTGTCATTTAATCTGAAGTTGTATAACACAAAAACATTGTTTAATAGACTCACATAACCATTGCCAGTATTATACATTATGTGGACAGTTTCGGGTGCTAATCCATATTTGCGTAAAGCGTTTTGAATAACCAATTCTGGGTTATCTATAAAGTCAAGGTTGCTTGCATTGTATTCAATGTTGATATTATAAATCCCACAATAAGTTTCACAATAATGTAATTAATTGCATTTATTAGCAATCATCGATTTAGGTTATTTAACCTAAATCATAAATTTTTATTTATATAAATTAATAAAGCCATAAATCTATATTAACATAAAAATCACTAAAAATAAATTATATTATTGATGTTGTTTATGTTTCTCTATTTCTCTTTTTTTATATTGGATATATAAACTAACTATTCCATATATAAAAGAGCAGAGGAAGAGAAAATATAAAACAATCATAAAGGCAAGATAGATGTCATATAAATCAATAAAACTCTAATTGGTTTCTAATTCAATGTGAGCAATTTGAATTGTAATTATAATTACACCAATTAAAAATCAATTGAGAATAGAAAACTTATAAATATTTTCAATTTAGTTTTCATATATTTAGTTTGAAATTATCCTGCAGAATTTTTCCATATCTCTATTTGATAATAGAAATAATTGTTTTTTTCTTCAGAATGGAAATAAATTGTAAATGAATAATAATTACCATTCATTAAAGCAGTTTGAAAAATGTTTCTTCCAAATTTGTTAATACTATTTGGTAATGTGATACTTTGTAATTTGATGCAATCATAAAATGCATAATCATCAATGCTTGTGATACTATCAGGGATAGTAATATTAGTTAAACTTGTGCAACATGAAAATGCATACCGTCCAATGCTTGTGACACCTTCTGGAATGATAATATTAGTTAAACGTTCACAACCTTCAAATAAAGCAGTATTTATGCATGTGACGTCTTTAGGAATTCTAATACTTGTTAAATATGAACAATTTTCAAATGCAGCATTTCCAATACTTGTGACACTATTAGGAATAGTAATATCCCTTAAATGTTTACAATTTGCGAATGCTCTAGCACCAATGCTTGTGACACCTTCAGGAATGTTAATATTATATAAAAAATTTTTGCAACTATTAAATGCACTAGCACCAATACTTTTGACACTATTAGGAATAGTAATACTATCTAAATTATAACAATTTTCAAATGCAGAATCACCAATTTCAGTTACACCATAAGGTATTTGAATTCATTCTAGGCCCGCACAATTTTTAAATGCTAATTCACCAATTTTAGTAACGGTATTTGGAATTTTAAAATTAGTCATTATTAATCCAGCAAAATAACCACCTGAAATTTCATTTTGATATAGTTTTTTTGGAATTATTTCTCAACTTAGTTCAGTATATCAAAATGCGGATTCACCAATCTTTTTGATATTTTCAGGAATAGTAATATTAGATAAACGTTCACAATACGCAAATGCCTCTTTGCCGATTTCGGTTATGCTATCTGGGATTGTGATTGACTCTAAAGTAGCGCAATATAAAAATGCTCTATCAGAAATATATGTAACACCTTCAGAAATACTAACTTGGTTTAATCTTGTACAATTAGCAAATGCCTCCCTACCCATACTTTTGACACTGTTAGGAAGACTTATACTTGTTAAATTGTTACAAAAATCAAACGCCTTTTCACCAATGCTTGTGACACTGTTAGGAATAGTAATATTTGTTAAACCTGAACAACCAAAAAATGCCGCGTCTCCAATACTTGTGACACTGTTAGGAATATTGATACTTGTTAATTTATGACATTTCCTAAATGCATTATTACCAATATTAATTATAGATTCACATAAAATAATTTCTGTAAGTGTTTCATTGGATTCTCAAGATGAACCTATTCCAGAAATTGATGTAGTAAATGAAGGAACAGTTAAAGTAGACTTATTTTTACCTTCTTCACTTAATCCTATAA
>CASFKH010000009.1 GCA_949295235.1 uncultured Ureaplasma sp.
AAACAAGAAATTGTTGTAATTAATAATCGTTTAGATGTTTTAGAAAAAGATGTTAAAGATCTCAAACAAGATGTAGGCATATTAAAACAAGAAATGAAGGAAGTTAAACAAGGTATAAAAGTCCTTAAATCAGAAGCAATTAAACACGGATGAGAAATATATAATTAATACAATTAATATTATAAAAATGGTGAAATATAAATTATATTGATATTCAAATAGAAGATAATAGATTTATTATCAATATTTAATTCAAATGGATAAACCAAAATGGCTAATAAATCAAAAATTGATATTGTAATTGAAGCAGTTTCTTATTTAACTGAGGAAGTTAATGAAATGAAAGATGTTAAACAAGATAAAAAGTTCTAAAATTAGAAGCAGACAAATTAAAGACAGGTGTTAATAGTTTAAGCATGATGTAACCAATTAAAATCTGAAGCAATTAAGAACGGATAGAAAATCAAATAATATATTTTTGAAATGATACAATAATACAATTTTATTTTGTTGTTCTAATCAAATCTTAAATTAAAATTATATTTTTTTATTAATGGTGCATTTTGTAAATTATTTAGCCGATTTACACACTAAGATATTTAATTTCTAAAATGCAATAGATTCCTTATAATTTTATATAGAAGTGGACTAGTCTAAAAAGATTATTCATTAAACATATTAATTGCTGGAAACATATAAAATCTAAAAACATGTTATAATATTTAAAAGGTTAATTATGTCAAAAAAATATAAGAATATTATGCAAAAAAATAAGTGTGAGTCTGAACGAAGTTTAGCTTACACTCCATTAAAAAAGAAAATTGGTTTTTTTTCTGCAATGTTAATTGTAATTGGATCATGTGTAGGATCTGGGATTTTTTTTAAAGCTGGTAATGTTTTAAATAATTCACAAGGTTCAATTATCTTTGCAATGTTTACATGAATTTTTGCTGCATTTGGTGTATTATGTATGGCATTTGCTCTAATTGATATTACAAGTGCAAGAAATGATAATTTATCTGTAATTGGTTGAACAAAAACATTTAATAGTCGTAGAGTATATAAATCATGTAAGAACTTTATGTTTTATATATATGCTCCATTAAAATATTTTTTTATGCCTCTTTACTGTATTCAGGCATTTCAGGATGGTGTGGCTGCAATCTATATAAATTCAGGAAAAACATATAATGGTTTTGGAACTGATGCGGATTGAGCTATTATTATGGTAATTGCAATTGCAATGTCAGCATATTTTATAATTGTAAATGGATTATCTGCTCGTGCAGGAAATATACAAAGTATGCTAATAATGTCTGTTAAATTTTTTCCTCTAATTTTTGCTGCGATTATTGGGTTTGTTATATTTGGAATGAATAATGGTAATTTTGTTGGAAATTATGGTATAGGTTTTGTACCTTCTCCAATAGATAATGATGTCAGTCTTTATACATTTAATACATTTTCCCCTGGTTTTGGAATGTTTATTGCATCAATAAGTATATTTTATGCATTTGATGGATTTTATGTAGCCGCAGGGGTAAAATCTGAATTAAAAGAACCTAAAAAAACTCCATCAATTATTTTAGTTGGTTTAATTATTACAACTATAATTTATTTAATGGTTGCAGTTTCTATGTCATTAGGAAGTAGTGGTGGTAATCCACAAGGTTTAGTTCAATGATTTGCAAAGCATAATTTATTAGTTTTATTTTCTGCATTTGAAATATTATTAGCTATAAGTATATTTAGTGTTTTAAATGGATTTTCTTTATGATCTCCAAGATTTGTTGAAGATTTAATTTTAGAAGGAGAATTACCATTTAGTGGAAAATTTGCTCATAAAATTGGTGGAGAAAAGAAAAAAGTTGGAATAATGTATATGTTATCCATATCAATTCCTACAATTATAATTTTATATACTATTGGAGGATTAGCATATATTAATAATTATGATCCAAATGGAGTATTTTTTGCAAATATTGATCAATTAAATAATGTTTTTGGTGCAAATGCTAATTTGGATTCAATGTTTGGAAATGATATAGTTAATGGTATTAATTCAAATGGTAGTTCATATCAATACTTAGTATATCACTATGGAACTGGAGTTGGTAGTTTATATACTTTCAATGATGTTGTTTCAAATTGATCTGCATTATTTATATTCTTATTTATTACAATTGCAATTTTTGGTGGAATTAAGAATAAAAAAACTAAAAAAGTTAAAACTTCAAATTCAAAATATTTCATGCCATTTGCAGTATTAGCAGTTGTTCTTATTTCAATTTGTTTAATAATGGGATTGCTTGAACCATTTATAAATTTATTCTTGTTATATAGAATTGATGTTTCTGCTAACCATGATATATTGGTTTCAAGAATTATGACTGTTATTGTTCTTTTTGTATATATTGCAATTATTTTATTACCAACATATATATCTGATTTTATGTTGAAAAGAAAATACGGTTCATATCAAAAAGGTGAACTTATCAAAGTTAATAATATTAGACTTGATTTAGGTTTACCTATTGTTAAATCATATGATTTATTAGAAAAACAAGAATTAACTGGAACAATTGGTAATTCATTGACTGATGAAAAATTACATATAGAAATTAAAAATAATAATGTATAATAATTATGTATAAAGAAAGTAGTTTATAACTCACCTGAATTCCCTTAAATGTGGAGTTAGGTATAATGCTTAATTATTCATGCATTGTATATGGAGTCATATTCTATTTTGAAGTGACTCTTTTTTTCTTTATACTTAATTTTTTATTTAAAAATGGATAGGTATGATTCAAAATAACGATATTAATCATAAAAATAAAAAAGATAATGTTCTTATTAATGAAAAAATAAAATTTAAAAATTTAGAAGTTATTGATGAAACTGGTAAGCATTTAGGAGAAATGACAAGAAATGAAGCTCTTAAATTAGCTCAGGATAGAGATCTTGATTTAGTAGTAATTGCAGTACAAAACAATAAAATTATTACAAAAATCCTAGATTATGGGAAGTTCAAATTTGAACAAAAAAGAAAACAAAAAGAAAACAAAAAGAATCAACAAATTATGAAGGTTAAAGAAATTAAAGTTAAACCTTTAATTGGTGATCATGATTTAAAAGTTCGTGCTGATAATGCTCAAAAATGGTTATCTGATGGAAATAAAGTAAAATTTATTATTGAAGCAAGAGGTAGAATGTGTACAAAACAAGAATATATTCAACTTGTATATAATAAATTTATTGATATGCTTAAAGAAAAAGGTAAAATTGTTCAAGCCAATAAACAAGTTAACAATTTTAGATATGAATCTATTATTGAGCCTAATAAATAACGAAAGGAAAAATAAATATGAAAATTAAACATAAAACTAAACGTTCTGCGGCTAAAAGATTTCATAAAACTAAATCTGGGGAATTAAAAAGAAAACATGCATATCGTTCTCATTTAGCACAAGGTAGAACTACAAAGGCTAAACGTCATTTAAGAAAAGATGCAATCTTGACAAGTTCTGATAAAAAACGTTATACACATTGCTTATAATATAAAGGAGAATTACAATGAGAGTAAAAGGTGGAAGTGTTACTAGAAGACGTCATAAAGCTGTATTAAAACAAGCTGAAGGTACTTGAGGAACAAGACATACTTCATATAGAATTGCAAAACAAACAATTATTAGAGCTGGCGAATATGCATATAGAGATCGTAGAAATAAAAAACGTGATTTTAGAAGATTATGAATTGCAAGAATCAATTCAGCTGTTAGAGAATTAGGTTATACTTATAGTTCATTTATGCATGAACTAAATTCAAAAAAAATTGAAATTAATAGAAAAATGCTTTCTGAATTAGCAATTAATAATCCTGAAGAATTTAAAAATCTAGTTGATTCAGTAATGAAAAAGAAATAATTATTAAAAAAGCTTTAATTAGCTTTTTTTATTTCATAAATATTGATAAAATTTGATAGTTTTTCTAAATAATTATCTGATATTAAAATGTTAAGTTTAATATATGAATTTTCAAATTCATAATTTAATAATTGAATATTAAAATTTTTCAAATTTTTTTTTTAAAGTATTCAAATGATTTGTTACTAATTTTAATAATATAACTATTTAATGAATAATATTCCACTAAATTATCTTTAATAATTAACTTAGTTGCATTATTATAACTGCGCGATAATAAGCCTAAACCTAGTTTTGATCCACTAAATTCTCTAACAATAATTATTAAACAATTAACAATATCTTCTTTTTTTAAAATATTATAAATTTGTAGACCTGCAGATCCATGTGGTTCAGAAGATTCAAAATAATATTCATCAATTATTCCATTATTTAAAATACGGTAGGAATAACAAATATGTTTTGCATTCTTATGAATTTTGGAAAGTTCATTAATTTTTTTATTGACAAATTCAGAATTGGTTACATTATTAAATGAATAAGAATAAAATGTTGAATTTTTTATATGTAATTCTTTGCAAAGATTGTATTTAATATTCTTCATTTTATAATTTATATGCTATACAAGAAGCGATTGTATAATTTTTTTCATAACTTAAACTAAGATATAATTTAAATCCATCAATTATACAAATTGGAGCCTCATTTGTAAATTCAATATTAATATTACTAAAAATTAAAGTATGATTAATAGCTTTAATTATAGATTCTTTTAAGGATCAAATTCCAATCATATACATTTTAGCTTGATTAATATTTTTATATTTAGAGAATTGTTTTATTTCATTATCTGTCATGAATCTATTTGCAAAATTTAAATCATTAAATTCATTTCTTGAATTCTCAACAATATCAATTCCAAATCCAAATGGTAAAATATGCATATTATCTTTTTTTACGTCTTTCTAATTCAATTTCATTTGTTAATTGATTAATTTTATTTTTTAAAATAATATTTTCATCAATTAATTTTGA
>CASFKH010000010.1 GCA_949295235.1 uncultured Ureaplasma sp.
TAAATTAATTAATTTATAAATCTAAATATTATAAAATGTTATTATGTTAATACTATATTCTACTGATCAAAATATTTTAGATATTGAATTAAAAAATTATTTAACTAAATTTAATGGATATGAAATTGTAAATTGGAGTTCTTCAATTATAAACTTATATAATGAAATAAACCAGTTTACATTAGATTTGTTTCCAAAAATTTATGTATTAAAAGATGTTGAATTTTTTCAAAACAATTCTGAATTTGAAAATTGTAAGCAATACCTCAATTTACTTGCAAATTCAAGTGCAAATATTATAATAGTTGTTTCAAAAATTAAGTTTAATGATGAAATTGACAAATTCTTTAAAATAGTTGATTTTAAACAATTAAAAACACCAAGTTTAGATATTGTAATTAAAGATTATTTTGATAAATTTAATATTAAATATGATGATCAAAATATTGCTGATTTAATTCAAAAATTACCAAACAATAATGTTTTAGTTTATAAGGAATTAGAAAAAATTAGAATCAATAATTTTATTAATTCTGAAATAATTGAAAACTTAATATATGATTATCAAACTTTTGATATTTTTAAATTATCTGAATCATTACTAAAAAAGGAACTAAATTTAACCTTAAAATACCTTGATTTTTCAGTTTCCAACAATGTTTCAATTGAAGAAATTGTTGCAATTTTATCAAGTTATATATTTAAAATATATATATTAAAAGTTGCTCTTAACAATGGAATGAATAAAGATTTAATTGTAGAAAAATTTAAAGTTAATAAATATTGATGAAACAATATTTACTTTTTCTTAAAAAATATCCCAATTAATAGGTTAAAATATATTTTAGATAGTTTATTCAATTTTGATTTATCTTTAAAGACTATCAATATTGATAAATATTTGAATTTTAAATTACTTTTATTAAATTTTTTTAAGGAATAAAAATGACTGAAAAAGAAAAAGGAACTTATGATCTAGCAGTACATTATCTAAATATAATTTTTTTAGATAATAAAACTGTAGATTTATTAAGATCTGATAAGAATTTCCAAGAAATTATAACTAATGATATTTCTACTGTTAAGTATTTTGACAAGATTGAATCAAATACTAAGAATTCTGATAGATTTATTAAAAGTTACGAAATGATAACAAATAAAAAATTTGTGTACAATGACAAATTAAATTTTTCAAATAATAATGATATATTTGATTCTGTTAAATACACAAATATTTATTTATTAAATACACTTAGAATTTCTATTGAACAAATGGATACAAGCAATAAAGCAAACAATGAAGCAAATGTAAAAGAAGAATCAAGTAAAGAAATTCCATCTTCTAATAATTTCAATGGATCATACCAATCCGATGAAGAAATAATTAGAAATAGTGGTTATACAATGCATGATGTTGCTGATCAATTATTAATGACTCAAGCTAATATGTTATTAACAAGAAATATTTCTTTAGGTAAAGTTTATGTTTATAATTCAAAACCAAAATTAATTCCGATTTTGAAATATATTGTTATTGGTTTGTTATTTATAATTTTTGTCCTTTCTATTGTTTCATTTGCTTTAGTGGCTAGATTTGGGGATAATATAACTGTCTTGGTAGATAGTAAAAATTATGATTTTTTTAACAAATCATCAATTGCAAGTTATATTTTTCAGTTTATTTTTGACCTTATAATATTAGGATTTATATCCTTTTCAATGTTTAAAAACTTTAAAAATGACAACTCAAAATATCGATTTTCATGAGGTATAATGATTTTTTATATAGTATTGTTGTTATTATCTACATTTTTGTTTAGTTGAGCAATATTAATTAAAATTCCTGAAATTAAGTATGACTCATCTAATTCAATTGCTATTAAGCAAGTATTTACAAATGCAGCAGATATTCAAATTGCAATTTTTACAATAATTGGTTTAGTAATATTATTAACTGTTGTTGGTGCTGTATTAAATCCGAGAAGAGATGAAAAAAGAATTATTAAATTATTAGAAAAGTATGCTACTGAAATTAGAAATGGACAAGTTGATACCTCTAATTTAGGTGGTGGCCCATTATTTGGAGGCCCTTTCAGTCCAACAAATTGATTCTAATTTAATTAAATTAAAGAGAAGTGATATTATGAATAAAAAGCTAGATTAATTGGTATTTCATTATTACAATTAATGATGATGTTAATAAGCGATTTATACAATGAAGTAATGATATAAAATGAATTAAAATTAAAGATCTAAAACTGTTGATGTAGTTGAAAGTGATGAAACACACATTGAAAATAAAATTTTAATTATTAAAAATGTGACTTTTTATCAACCATATGAATTAATTGATACTACAAATTTAGAAAATAAAATTCAAAAAGTAATTAATCAATTAAAAATAATTAGTTCAATGAATTTTAATTATTATATTGATAGATCATTAAATCTTGTTTTTGGAGAAAAATTACCTTATGATAAGTTAATATTGATGTCTATATTTTTTGAATTAGAATACAATTAATTAAGATTATCCATATATGTTTAATACTAATGGATATTTATCTAAGACATTCATTGCAAATATTAATTGATTTGATATGGATTATGTTGTAAATGATGACGCATTCAATGTTTTAAATCAAATAATTAAAGACAATAATATTCAAAAAACTAATTCATATATTGATAATAATAAACTTTTAAATTTATTATTTGATATCAATGTTTATAATAATGATGTTAATGTTCAATTAAGTGCATTTGATCAATATGATTATAATAACACTGAAGTTCAATACCATTTTACAGTCATTACAAATTCTAATTTAACTTTTAGTTTAGTGACTTAAGTAGCTCTAATAATGCAAATGTAAATATTATAAGTCTAACTGAATTAGTATTAACTGCGAATGTTAATAAAACTGTTATAAAAATTGATGCAAATATTGTAAGTAAACAATTTAATGCTACTGTTCAACAAATGAATATTACTAATTTTAAATATACATCAAGATCTAATTTCAAAAAAGCATTTAGAACAAATATTTATAATGTTTTAGTATCACTGGTAGATATATTCCAAATATTATTAATATGGATCAATTTAATGAATACATCGCCAAATTAAATTAAAGTGTTGATAGTAGTAATCATCAAATAATTATTAGAAGTAATTTGGAAAATATTAATTCTTATATAACAATAATCAAATACTTCTTTATCAAATGTAGTATAATTAGTGATTTTAGTTTGGCATAAATTTGTTACACATAATTAAGATTGTATTTTTTATTTCCTCTAAAGTTGCTGATCTACTAAGGTCAGCAATTTTTTTATTTGATCCACAAATAAAAGGTCCATAAAATTTTGCAAATTGGGATTGAATTTTGTATGCTATATTTGCTGCATTCAAATTTGGAAATATAAATATATCTGGACTTTGATAATTTTTTAAATTGGTTTTTTTATAATATATATCTTCATTGATAGATGCATCAAATTGAATTGGGCCAACTAAATTAATTTTGTATTTTTTATAATCCTTTCATTTTGTATCATTAATCAATTTTTGATATATTCTAATTGATTCATCATTTGAATCTTCAAACGTTGAAAAACTAAGTAAATGAACATTTATAGATGATTTTTGATTAACATTGTGATAATAAAAATTTGCAGAATTTTCAATAATTATTTTCATCAAATCCAATCCTGGATTTATATTTAATGCACAATCAGATCAAACTGTTAATCTATTTTTAATTTCACAAACAAAACATGTTGATAAAGGATTTGATCCAAAAAATATAATCGAATATATAAATACAATTTTTGAAGAATATTGGTGTCCAATTATAAATCCATCATAATACCCTTTATATATTGCATAAAAAGATTTAAGTAATATATTTTTTGGATCTAACTGAATATTGTATTTTTCAATAAGTTTATGATTAAAAGATAATAATTCAGATTTAAAATTATCGAATCAATTTTCTTCTACAATTGGAATTCTATCAATTATTATTGTTTCATTTTTTAAATCATTAATTGCATTATTAATTTCAATTGTATCTTCAATAATTAATAATTTTTTTTTATCATTTAAACTCATTTCTTATTTTTTCCTTTATTTCTAAAATTATCTTTAATGGTATTATTTGTTCTAACTCATTATTTGAAGCGTAATAAATATCTTTTAATGTTGGATATTTAGATAATAGTTTACTAATTCTAACTTTTCCCATTCCATCAATATCTTTAAAAAATGAAACAAATTTACTTTTAATTGATTTTGTTCTAAAATTTGAAATTGCTCAATTATGTACCTCTTCTTGCATATTTAATAAAAATAGATATGTGTTAGTTGATTTATCTAATTTTATTTCATTATCTACACTAACAATTGATTCGGTTTTATGGTTATCATTTTTTTTCAGTCCAATTACATTAATTGATGTTATATTTAATTGTTCAAAAACTTCAATTGCAGCAGATAATTGAATTTTTCCACCATCAACAATTAACAAATTTGGTAATTGTTCATTATATTTTAATGAATGAAAGTACCTTTTATATATTGCTTGTTTCATATAATTATAATCACCATAGCCATTGTCATTATTTAAAACATATTTACGATATAATTTTTTTGCCGGTTTTCCATTAATATATACTACTACTCCTGCAATTGGATCAGTGTAGCTAATATTACTAATATCAATAATATCAATACGACTTAAATTATCAGCTTTTATCATTCTTTTTAATTCATTTAATGAATTAGTTAAAAAATTGGACTTTAATTTAGATATTTTTATATTACGTTCATAATTATCTTTGGCATTGTTTAAAGACATTTCTAAATATTGACGATCAATATCTGAATTTGGGGAATTAAAATTAGATTCAAATATTGACGATAATTCATTTATATAATTTTCACTTAAGCTAATTATCACATTTTTTGGAACTTTATTTATAGTATAGTATTGCATAATAAAATTTGTTATTACCCCTTCAATATCATTTTCATATATCTCAAATATGTAATCATATTTATTTAATAATTTTCCCCCAATATAGGAAATTACATTTATTGATATAAAATTTTCTTTTTCATAGTATGAAATATAATCAGCATACTTATTATTATTTAATTGAACAATTTGAGAATTTGCTAGTTTTTCAAGCGCAATATAAACATTATGATATTTTTGAGCTTGTTCAAAATTTAAAAGCTTTGATGCCTGATCTTCTCATTTTAAAATTTCAGATTGAAGTTCACATACTTTTCCATTAAATATATCATCTAAATAATTTTTTCAAGTTATATAAACTTCATTGTCATCTTTATTTATATATAAATGTTTATTATACATATTTAATCCATTTTTATTAAATGGCGAAATTTCTAACAATAATTTATATAGATCATATGATTTTAAACTAGAGTCTGCAATTGGTCCATAATATTTTCCTTTTATTGACTTATATTTATGGGTATATAGTAATTTTGGATTTTTATGATCAGTTAATACAATATAGGGATAATCAGATGTATCTTTAAGTAGAATATTATATTTTGGATAATATTTTTTAATAAGATTGTTTTCTAAAATCAATGCTTCATTTGCATTATCAACTATTATGTAATTAAAATCAGATATTGAACTTACCAATTGAGATGTTTTAGCATTTTTTGGTGAATCAAAATATTGATGCATTCGATTATATAAGTTTTTAGCTTTTCCAACATATATAACTTCATCGTCTCTGTTTTTTCATAAATAGCAACCTGGTTTTTTAGGGACAAGTTTTAGTTTTTCTAATATATTTGTTTTATCCATATTAAAATTTTATATTAATAATTTTTCCAATTCTTTCAACAGACACATAAATTTCAAAAACTTCATTTGATATTAAAACATATTTTTTATTATTAAATGAAATTTGTATGTAATTGTTAATTAATTTAAAATCTTCAATATTTTTTCATCTAATATATTGAATTCCATTTGAGGTAGAAATTATTATTCTTTTATTTGATAAATAAATATTTTCAAAATTGTCTTTTTTATTTATATTATCTAATTGAAAAAAATACAAACATGAATATTTATATCAAACCTCTTCATTTGCAAAAGTATCAAAGTCAACAATTAATTTTTTCAAATTTCGAGTTTTATTAAAATTTATAGATTCAATATGTTCAATGTATGTTTTTTCAAATCCATTTAAATGATTATTAAGATTTAAGATATCAATAATATATAATAAATTTTTTAAA
>CASFKH010000011.1 GCA_949295235.1 uncultured Ureaplasma sp.
GATGTAGTAATTAGTGTAAAAGAGTATTTTGACCAATTATGTAATAGTGTTCAATCAATTTTAGAGTCTTTCTTTGGTGATCTATTACTATCATATGATGGCGTGCATAGATTTGATTTTGCCCAATATTTCCAAATTAATCAATATGGTAATGATGGAAGTAATTTAAATGGAATTTTAAATGGTTATGACTTAATAAAAAATTATAAAGGTTTAGTAGCAGCTTGTTATGTTCTAACTAAAGCAATTGGTAATAGTCAAAACACATTACAAATTAACTATAAAGTTAGTGAAGATGATTATTTATTTCAATTATTAGCCGATGGTAACAATTCTGATCAAATTACTGCAAATGCAATTAAAGCTAAATGATCAACTAAATTGGGTAATAGTCAATTTTCGACAATTGATCAACTTCAAGCATTATATGACACGATTTCAAAATGAGGGACAAATGTTACTAATTTATTAGAAGCTAATTTAGATCAAAATAATACATCAAATGATTTAGATTCAAAATTTAGCAATATTGAAAACACAATTAATAATTATATTAACAATAATAATTCAATTGATTCAACTTCATTTAATGAATTTGTAAATTTACAAAATATATTAAATGTTAATTCAAATTATTCAATTGCAAATAATAGTCGTGCTGCTAGTAAATCATTTGCTCAAATATTTATTGAAAACAGTTATGTACAACAAACAAATTTGAATTTAGAATTTAAATTAGATAGCATAAAAGAAGTTCAATCATTTATTAATAATTCTAGTTCAACTATCTTTGATGATGATGAAGGAATTTTTGAAAATCAATTTGATTTAGTTGGATCTAATAAAATTAAATCTAATTTAAAAGCTTCATTGTCATTATCTAATGAAACAACAATTTTGCAAACATCAAAAATTATGGTTGAAGTTAGTGAAATTGATGAAAAATCTTTAAGTGACAAATTTGAAATTGGTGCAAAAGTATTAGGGGATGTTAATAATATTGCCAATTCAATTGTTGGAATAATATCAGATGTTAATAATCCTTATTTTGATGATGTACAAGATGAATTAATAGCTGCCGGAGTAATGAATATTTGTTCATCAATTTGTGATATTGCCTCTCAATTTGCTCCTCCTCCAATAAATGTTATAATTCAGTCAGTTGGTTTTGTATTTTCATTTATTGCTAATGCAATTGGAAAAGCAGAACAGGTAATTTATGAATACAAAATAAATGATAGTAGCAACACCAAATACTATTGAGATGGTGGATTGATAATGAAAAGATTTTGGGGATTATGGAATGAACAAAAAAGAACTATCCATGATTTAAAAATGCAATCCCCAATTGAATTAATAACTTGTTCAAATAGTGATGTTATTTATTTCGATCACCATACTGATATTGATGATGATGATTCAATTGTGAGAAAAAAAGTTATTAAGTATTTATTAGATCATGGTTTAATTGGTAATGACAAAGATTCAAAATATTCATGAGTATATTCAATTGAACCTAATCCAAATTTAGTTTCAGGTGATAATTCATCTAATACTTATCTTGGATTAGCAAAAAATGTTAAAAAGACACCTTCAAATTTAATTGATGTTGGTAATGAATTATTTATTATGGTTATAAGTTTAATAATATTAATGATTTTAAAGATAATATGAAAACTGAAATTCTTGATAAAATCCAACCTGTTTATATAGCAAAATTGCCAGAATTGGATGAAGATGGTTATCCTTTAGCTTCTGATGAACAATCCTCATTCCATATGCCATTCCCATATTATGAACCATTTTCAGACCTAGGTAAAGACTTAATATGTGGGTATGATGATGATAAATTAATAACATCTAATGCATATGATTGAAGATGTGTACCAAAAACATCAAATGAAACTAGAGTTGAAGATTCAATTCCAATTGTTCAAAACCAAAATTATATAACTTATAATTCAAATAAGGATGACTCTAATAATTCAACAAATACTCGTAGTATGCAAATAAATGAAA
>CASFKH010000012.1 GCA_949295235.1 uncultured Ureaplasma sp.
AATAAAATATATCTAATTATAAAATTTTTATTTGTCATTTTTGTTATTTTGATTTTTATTTATTAATTCTTTAATTTTCTTTTCTAATTCACTTAAATCACGAGGAAATTTTTCAATAATAAAGGCAATAGTTTTTTCTTCTAATAAAGTAGTTTTAGCTTTGTTAAATTTCTCAGAATCAACCATAAAATCTCTAATCGGTTGGTTTGTTTTTTGATAATAATCTTCAAGAATATTCATTAATTCTTCATCAGTAATTTCTAATTTATAAGTTTTTTGAAGATCATTAAAAATTAATGCTTTTGTGATCATTTTTTTTGCAATTTCATTAGCATGTTGTTTTTTATCATCACTTAAATTGTTTGCAACATCTTTTGAAATTAGATCAATATCCTCAGAACTAAATTCAAAATCATAAGATGGTAAAATAAGTTCCATTGCTTTAGAAAATAAATTATCTCTAACAATAATATTATGCAACTGTTGGTTTCTAGCTTCAATTGGTAAATTTGCAAAAATTGTATCAATTCTTTGTCTATGAGTTTCTAAAATTTTAGGGTCAACCTTTAAATCAGTTAATACAATTGTTTGATTTCAATCAATATCACGTTTATTAATAATTTTACTTTTTAGTACAGCCATAATTATTCCTCTTCAATTTTTAAAAACTTTTTCTTCAAGTCATCATCCTTAATTGTGTTAATTAAACTTAAACGACAATCATATTTATATTTTAATCGAAGTAGTTTTTCGTATTTGTTTAATTCAATTATTATTGTTTTTAATGAATCATGTACAGCATTTTTAGAAACTGAAAATAATTCAGAAATCTCAGATAATGATTCATCTTTAAAATAAGCATGTTTAAAATATTTCTGTTGTTTTTCAGTTAATAATTTACCATAAAAATCAAATAATTGGATTAAATAAAATCTATCATTATTCATTTGTAATCGCCTTATCGAATCCAGCAGTCATTGCATCAACAAATTGTTCTAAATCAAATGGTTTTAAATCATCTAATTTTTCTCCAAGTCCAATAAACTTAACTGGTAAATTAAACATATCTTTAATTGCTAAAACTATTCCGCCTTTTGAAGTCGAATCCATTTTTGCTAATACAATACCTGTAAGTTTAGTAACTTCATTAAATGCTTGAGCTTGTGCAAGACCAGATTGTCCTGTTGTTGCATCTAATACAAGCAAAGTTTCATGAGGTGCAGTTTTATCATATCTGTGAATAATATCATTTACTTTTTTTAATTCATTCATTAAATTAACCTTATTTTGTAATCTTCCTGAAGTGTCACAGATTACTAAATCATATTTTTCTTCATACCCTTTTTTAACACCTTCAAAAATTACAGATGCAGTTTCTTGTCCAACCTTTTTTGGTACAACAATATCAACATTTAATCTTTCAGCTCAAATCTTTAATTGTTCAACTGCACCAGCTCTGAAAGTATCTCCTGCAACTAATAGTACCTTTTTATTTTTATCAACAAAATATTTTGTAATTTTAGCAATTGAAGTAGTTTTTCCAACACCATTTACACCGACAACTAAAACTACATTAGTTTTATTATCAAATAAATTAATATTTGTATTAATATCTGTATCTTGAATGTAATAAGTAAAAATTTTATCAATCAAAATTTGTTTAATCAAACTTGGATCTTTAACTTGTCTATAATTAACTTCTTCTTCTATTGATTTAACAATTTTAGTAGTTGCAACATATCCTACATCATACATAATTAATAGCTCTTCTAATGATTCATAGAACTCAAAATTTATAGATTTATGTTTTGTAACTAAATCAATTATTGCCTCATTTAAAGTAGATGAAGATTTACGTAATCCTTCATCAAATTTTTTTTGATTATCTGAAGCTTTAAAAATTCTATTTTCATCATTTTTTTGAGAAATTTTTTCTGCTACATCATCTTTTTTATTACTAAATTTACTAAATATTTTTTTAAAAAAACCCATATTATTTTTTCTCTTTGTTTAATAAATCATTTTTCTTCATGTCTTCTAAATTAGTTTTAATAACTTTTGTAACACCTTTTATTTGCATTGTTGTACCGTATAGAACATCACACATTTTCATAGTACCTGTACGGTGGGTAATTACTAAGAATTGAGTTGAGTCACTAAATTCTTGGATCAATTTTGCAAATGTATTAACATTAGCTTGATCTAAGGCGGCTTCAGCTTCATCCAATACTACTAATGGGAATGAAGAAGATTTTAGTAATGCAAATAAAACTGTTAAAGCCACTAAAGTTTTTTCTCCACCTGATAACAAGACTAAATTAGAAACTTTTTTACCTAATGGATGAACAATAACTTCAATTCCCGATTCTAATACATTTGTAGGATCAGTATATTTTATACTACAATCTCCTCCCCCAAATAGATTTGTAAATATTTGAGGAATGATTTCATTTACTTTATTAATTACATTAGTGAAATCAGATTTTGCTCTTTTATCTAAGTCATCAATAATATTTTTTAAATTAATAACAGATTCACGAACTTGATTATGTTCAGTTTCAATAGATTTAAGTTCAGCTTCTTTTTCATCAAGTCTTTCAACTGCTTCAAAATTAATATTACCTAATGCTTCAATTTCAGTTTTTAATTTCGAAATTATATTTTTTGCCTCATTTGTAGAGATTTCAAGAGGTTTATTGTATTCTGAAATAGCAAACTCAATTGTCATTTCATATAAATTATTAATTTTTTCTTCTATTGATTTAATTTCATTTTGAAGATTATTTAACTTATTTGATTTTCTATTATATTTTTCACTTAAATTAATATAAGTTTCTTGATCTCTTTCATAATTTAAATTATATTGACAATAAATTTCATATGAATGTTCTTTTAAATTTTGTAATGTTGAAATCTTTTGAGAAATTTCAAGAAGTTGTTCGTTCACAGTTATTAATTCTTTTTCAAACTGATTAATTTCAACTTTCATTTTATCTTTGTCGTTTGCTGATACGATTGAATTATAACCTGTTTCATTTCTCGATAATCTGGATTTAGTTTCAGATAACTTATTTTCACAAATTGAAATTGTACCTTTTACATTTTGAATTTCAATATTTAACTTGCTAAGGTTGTTATTAAGAGTTTCTAATTCAATTTTCTTACTAATATATAAATTTTTTGCTTCTTCATATTCAACTTTTTTAAGATTTAGCTTTTCTTCAATATTAAAAGTTGAAGTAACTGTTTTTTGTTGTTGTCCACCACTTAAAGCACCGCCTGCATAAACAATATCGCCATCAAGTGAAATTACTTTATAATTATTATTCACCATTTTACTAATATGAGTAGCAGATTCAATAGTGTCTGAAATTGCAACATTACCTAATAATGATTTAATAATATTGTCATATATGTCATC
>CASFKH010000013.1 GCA_949295235.1 uncultured Ureaplasma sp.
CAATGCAATTTGCAATAAGGATCAATTTGATTGATCTGAAGTTAATAATGTTAATGATAAATTTGAATATGAATATATGCCAATTGTTAGTGATAATTATCCAAATAAATTGAAAACAATTTATATGCCACCATTTGCATTATTCTATGATGGGGATCTTAATTATTTAAATTATAAAGTTCTAACAATTGTTGGAGTTTTGAATCAAAGTGAGGTTAATCAATTATCTAAAATTATTACAAATGATATTGTTATATGTATTTCAAATAATGATTTAACAAAATATTTTATAGATATGATTCAAAAAAAGAATATAAAAACTATTATTATTTGTGAAAAAACAATTAAAAGTTTTAAATTTGAAAAAAATAAATATAATAACATTGTATTACTAAGTGAATATAACAATTTGAATTTTAATAAATCAATTGATCAAACGGTTGAAAGATTATTATATGCATTTGCAGATAAAATCTTTATTAAAAATGTATCAAGAGAAAGATTATCATTTCTAAATTCTAATTATGAAAATATTCCTAAAAGTTTTTATTCATTAGAAAAAAACAAGGATAATTCAAAGTTAATAGAAATATTTAATAAAAATCAATTAATGTTTATTAAAAAAATTGAAGATATAAGCTTTGTTTAATAGAATTTAAAAAATTTATGAGGTATGTATGAGTAATAAATTAATAATTGTTGAGTCACCTAATAAAATCAAAACAATTCAATCATTCTTAGGTGATGGTTACAATATAATTGCCACATATGGTCATTTTCGTGAACTAAACAAAAAAAAAGGATATAACCCAGAAACCTTTGAACCAATTTGACAAATAATAAATGAAAAGAATTCAAAAAATTCAAAGCAAGATATTATTAAAGAAATTCAAACGGCTGCAGATGCCTCTGATTCAATCTACATTGCAACCGACCCGGATCGTGAAGGTGAATCAATTGCTTGACATGTTTATGATATATTAAACAAAAAAGATCAAAAAAAATGTGAAAGAATTACCTTTAATGAAATAACTAAAAAAGCAATTTTAGAATCTTTAAATAATCCACGTCAAATTGATATTAATTTAGTAAATTCTCAATTTGCAAGAAGAATTTTAGATCGCATCATTGGATATAAATTATCAACATTTACAAAAAGATCATTGAATGCAATAAGTGCAGGGAGAGTACAATCAGTTGCATTACTATTTGTAGTTGAAAGATTATTGGAAAGACTTAACTTTGTTCCTTCAAATTGATATGAAATTTATGGTATCTTAGAAAATGGAATAAAAGTTTCTTTTGAAGGAAAAGATTGTAAAGCTGAAAGATATAATGAAGTAAGTGGTTCATCAAACATTTTCAGATTTTCAAATAAAGAAGAAGCTTTAAAAGTTTTTAATGAATTAACAAAAAATTTTAAATTAATAAAAATAAAAGAACCTAAAATTACACAGGGTGATCAATTAAAACCAATTACCACAGATAAACTATTGCAATTAGCTTCAAGTACATATGGATGAAATGCAAATAAAACTACATTTGTAGCTCAAAAAATGTTTGAAGGAATTGACATAAATAACCAACATATTGGTTTAATTTCATACCCAAGAACAGATTCAGAAAGATTGAGTGATGATTTTTGTAATGAAACATTTGAATATATTAAAAACAATTTTGGTAAAGAATATATCAACAATGATTTCAACAAAAATATAAATAAAAAATCTAATATTCAAGATGCTCATGAAGCAATTAGACCAACAAGCATTAATTTATTACCCTCACAAATTAAAGATTTAGTTGACACTACAATTTATAAACTATATTCTTTAATTTGATATAGAACAATTTCAGCATTAATGATGCCACCAACTTTTTTAAAACACCAATTATATTTTGACAATAATGGATATGATTTCTATTGTTCTTATAAACAAATATATTTTCCTGGTTACTATGTATTAGATTACTATAAAAAGGCGAGAGAAGAATATGAACAACCATTTCCTATTTTAAAAGAAAATGAAATATATTTAGGTGAACCATCATTAGAAGAAAAGGAAAAATCTCCCCCTCCTTTCTATACTGAGGCAACTTTAATAGCTGCATTGAAAGATAGTGGTGTCGGTCGTCCTTCCACATATTCAAAAATGGCATCAATTGGTGACGAAAGGGGATATACATATAAAGAACAAAATAAACTCATTCCAACTGATTTAGGTGTTAAAGTAATTGAATTGTTAAAAAAATATTTTGGAAATATAATTACACCAAAATTCACATCAAATATGGAAGATGAATTAGATAAAATTGCCAATGGAAAATTAGATTGACAATTATATTTAAAAGAATTCACACCTGAATTCATTAATCTAGTTAATGAATCTTATAAATTACTTCCAAAAGCTGAGGTTGAGCATACAAATAAGATTTGTCCAAAATGTAATAAAAATGAATTGTTAATTAGAACAAACAAAATGGGAACTAAATTTATTGCTTGTTCTGGATTTCCAAAATGTAAATATGTAGAATCAATGGGAGAAAAACCCACAATAGATGAAAAATGTCCGAATTGTGGACATGATCTTACAATAAAAATTAATAAGAAAAAACAAAAATTTGTTGCTTGTTCTAATTTTCCTAATTGTAAATATGCAAGAAGTCTATAAAAATTATATATAATTAAATTAACAATAATAAGGAGGATTTATGATATTAAATAAAAAAGATGATTTTAATAAAATAATTGATGAAAATGATATTGTTGTAGTAGATTTTTTTGCAACATGATGTGGACCATGTAAAATGTTATCTCCTGTCATTGAAAATGTAGAAAAAATTTTACCAAATATAAAATTTGTAAAAATTGATATTGATCAATTCAATGATATTGCTTCTGAATTTAAAATTCAATCTGTACCCACATTAGTATATTTTAAAAATAAAGAAATGGTTTCTAAATCTGTTGGTTATATGGATGAAGATTCATTAATTGAAAAAATTAAATCATTATAATATAATTAAAGGTATATACATTCATATATCTTTTTTTTATATATTTGGAGAAAATTGTGAATTTAAAAGTTATTGTTACCGATTTAGATGGTACATTATTAACTAAAAAAAAATGGATTTCTAAAACCAATTTAATATATTTAACTAAATTTATTAAAAGTGGAGGAATTGTTTGTTTTATAACTGGAAGATCTCTGCAATCTTCAATTAAAATTGCAAACAAATTTAAGTCTAAAACTGGATACTCAATAAAATATATTGCATGCTTTAATGGATCTATAATTTATGACAATATCAATAAGAAAATTATTGAATCTTCATTAATTGATACATCAACTGTAAATTTATTATTAAATCATGCAAAACAACTTTCATTAGGTTATAGTCATTACTATAGTTATAAAGATAAAATACTAGTTCACTTATGTGGATATAACAATATTATTAATATCATTAATTTTTTTAATAAAAAATCTAGCTTTAGAAAATTAGATTCCAATAAAAAAATAATTGAAGATGTATATAAAATTAATATTTTTAAAAAAAATAGTAAAAAGAAATTTTTAAAATTTAAAAATAAATTGAATTCTATTGAAAATAAAAATTTTAATTACTCATTAACTGCAAAATCCTTAATTGAATTTATGCCTAAAAATATTGATAAAGGATATGCTGTAAAAAAAATATCTTCAATCTTAAATGTTCCCCTTGAACAATTTATAGCTTTTGGTGACTCTCCAAATGATTTACCTATGTTA
>CASFKH010000014.1 GCA_949295235.1 uncultured Ureaplasma sp.
ATATCTTTTGATTTTAATTCCTTAATTTGAGATTCTAGATTATTTATTTGTTCTTTATAATTATTGTATTTGTCATCTATAAATTTATTAAATTCTTCTTTAGTTTTACAAACAAAATAATTGTCTGATTTATTTATTTCTTCAGTGTTGTCTTTAGGATCCTCTGCAAACAATTGAAGATATGTTTTAATTTTTTTCTTTTTCATTTAATTCTCCTTGATTTTGAATTTGATTTATTTTATTTGGATTGATTAAAGAACCACTCTGATTTTGAATGTATTCATTTTGAATATTTTTTAAATATTTTGTTGATCCACATATTTCAACATCTACTTCTATATTTTCAAAATCAAAATTATAATAATTTTCATTATTATTTTTTAAATAATTAAAAAATACCTCTTTTATAAAATTGGTTCAGGATAATTCAAGCAAATTAGCTTTTAATTCAATATAGTCATCAGACTGTGAATTAATTTGGTTTGCTTCTGTTGAATGAATATTTTTTGTACCTGCATCAAGAGTTGATCTAGGTGCAAATGCTAATTCCTTGATTTTATTGTCATAGAATTTAATTTTTTCAATAATAGCTAAATAAATTGATAAACCTTGCTGAATTTGTAATCCACCGGATTGCAAAAGTGAAAATATATTTTGATTTTCAAAAATTACGCTTCTTGGGTCATTAAGCACTCTTTTTAAATTATCAATATTCATGGAATTTGATTGAGTTAAAGGAGTGTTTAAATGAAATAGACTTTTTGATGTTAAAGAGTCTGATAATAATAAATCTAAGTGCTTGTTAAATTCATCAATTAAAAGAGGATCAACATTATATAAATCATCAACATTCATTGGATTATTTGTGAAATAAGTAAATGGCAAATTATCCATAATTTGAGTGTGAAGATTTAGATCATCATTTACAAAAAATTTGTAACAGTATTGATAATCTTTTTCTTTACTGACTAAAATTGTTTGATTCTTAATATTTGGGGTGATAAGAGAAAGATCAAAATTAATGATATTTAATTTATTATCATAATTTACATTTGATAAATTTGCAACAAATATTTTTAATTCTTTAAAATAATCAGTTAGAAATAAAACTGCATCTCCATTTTTTGATAATTGGTTTACTAGTAAATAATTAATTTCAATGATATTGTTTTTTAAAAGAAGAGATTCTCATTCATTTTGTAAATTAGAATTATTTATTTTAATTTTAGGCGAGATTGTTGCAATTGAATTGGCAAAAAGTTGTGAAATATAATTTTTATAAACTTCTTTATTTGAATTTACAAAACGTTTATGAATTAATGTATTCAAGTATTTCATCTAAATTTTCAAATTTAGGATCACATTGAGAAATTTTTATAGTTTTGTGTTTTAGGTTTTCATTTTCAAAAGTTAAAATCTCTTCACAATCTTCTTCACCACAAATTGAACAATATTTAATTGTTCTAATTTTTTTGAGAGCATACATAATTAATTTGTTCCTTATTTAATTCATCACCACATTTTGCGCATAAACATCCATGATCAATTGAAATTTGACAAAAATAACACAATTTCATAATATTCTCCTATTTAAATTAAATCAAATGTTAAAATTTCTAATTTGTTTCTATAAATGTAATCATTTGTTAATTTTATTAATTCATAATTATTTAACTGTAAATTATATTTATAACTATATCTTCGTATAGCTACATAAATAATGCCTCTAGTTAAACAGACATAAGTGTTTTTTAAGTTTGTAATATAGTCATTAAAATTTGGAAATTTATTTAAAAAATTAATTATTGTCATTTTAAATTTATAATCCTTTGTAATGAAATTTATATTTTGTATTTTTAATATCATCATTATTAAATTCTTCAATTCTAGCTCTTTCAAACTCAATAAACTCAGACATACTCATATTTAACATTTTTCGATTTGGAACAAATCAATTTCCTTGATCTTGTATTTTTTTAGTCATTGTTTGGAAAACACTCCTTGTTGCATAATTCATTAAAATAATCATTTCTGCTTTTGATGCAATCTTTACAAAATCAACCAGTTTCACTCACATCACACAAATATAATGTATCTTTTTTACCACAATCTTTACATTTTGATTTGCAATCAAGAACATTGATTAGATATGCACAATGATAGCATATATAATTTTCTTTTAAAACTATATGGAAGTTATATAGTTCACATTTTTCTTTAAAATAATATGCATCTATAAATGTTTTTGTTGTTCTACCACAAACACAAGTAAATTCATCATAATAGTCCATTTCATCTTCATAAAAATCAAACACTGATAAGTCCTTACTCTTATGTTTTTCATAAAACTTTAAAAACTCATTTTTAGTCATTATTATTCTCCATTATGTTGTTCAAAATAATTAATTGATAAATTATACTAGTAGCATATTCCATTGCGTTAATAAGATCATAAATTTTTGGATTGATTTTTTCATCACGTTTTCCATCACTATTAAATGCTTGTTGAGCAAAATATTCAATTAGTTTAATTGATTGAGGAGTAAATTTAATAATTTGACGTTCAAAACATTGTTTAAAAAATGAAAAACGATTTGATATGTTGAAATCAATTTGAAAATTAGGATTTTTATTTTTAATAGCTTTAATTGGCATTATATTCAAATTATGTTCGGCAATATATTTTGTAGCCATTTCTATAAGTGCATCTTCTTTCGAATCAATTGCTAAAATTGAATTTTCTAAGTTCATAAATTCATTCAATGAACAAATTAAGGAAAGAATATATTCTAGAGATGTAAATCTCTTAAAATTGCTAAACTCAGATGATTTAATTTCTTCTGCATAAATTACAACAATTTCATAATTTTCTGTAACTCCAATTCTACAAAAGCCGTTATTGTCCTTTAAACCTGGATCAAGACCATCTACAATCAATAAAAATTTATAATTGTTAATTTCTTCATTGAAAATTAAATTTGAATTTATTTGATTGTTATCATCATAAATAAAATCAATAAAAGGAAATATTATATTTGAACTTTGATTGTCGTAAGGTTCACCAGCAACTGTAATATCATACAATTTTGGATTTTCAATTTTTAAATCTTCATATTCTCTCATTTGAAATTCATCTATTTCTGATTTCGGAACATAGAATCTACTCATTCTCATGATTGAACAATCTAGTTCATTTGATTCAGCATATAAATATGATTGATCTACCAATTTTTTTCTATTTTCAAGATTAAAAGGTAATAAAGGAATTACATATTTTAAACAAACTCAGTGTTTCGAATCATAAATATTGAACAAAAATATCATTCTTCGTTTTTGATTTGGTTTTCTTTTAGTTCTTAAAATAGTTGATTGTTTTATGAAATTCATGTCTGAAGGTTGTTTAGAGTAAATTTTCTCTAATTGATTTCCTAGTTCATCTGGATTTTGTTGAATTTCATCAAAAACAACATCACAAATATCAAAATTTGTCTTTTTTAGAGTTAAACCAGCAAAAGAATTTACCAATTCAAAATTAGCAAAGAAAATTGCTTGTTGAGTTGGTTTATAAACTACAACTTTTGCATAGATATCAAAGAATGGAGTTAGATCAATATTATGAACGACTTTTAAAAAATCCAAAGCTTTAATAAAACAAGGATGTATTGTGTTTTGTATATCAATAGATAAATTTCTTGCTCAAACTGCGCAATAGTCTGGTTCATTAACAATTCTATAAATTGTATCAATCATAACACCAAAAGACTTTGATACATTTTTTGCACCCATAAAAAGTTTATTAGTAGTTGGACTATCTAAAACTTTTATGAATGTTTTATGATCTTTGTTATCCGTATAATTTAAAATTTCATCTCTTATAGTTTTTGGAAATGGAGGTGGAATTTGATTAATTAAATCTACATTAGACTTCATTTTTATCTCATATGTATTTAATTAAATTTGAAATGCTAGCAAATCTAATTGAATGATCTAAATCTTCTGTTCATGTATCGAATCAATAACCACAAATAAAATCATTATACGTAATTAATAGATTGAATTTATTTTTTATCACTAACAATGTGTAATATTTAAAATTATCAGTTTCTTTAATTTTAATATCACAAAAAACAAATTTTAAATAATCAATTAACGTTTTCATATATTATTACTTTTCATTAAATTATATAGACCCCTATTTTTTTTCAAGGGTCATAAAAAACATTGGATATAATGGTGATTATATCTAAAAACTAACTAATGCACTCAATAACATAGATTGATTACTATTAATATTATTTAGAACCTTTTAGGTTCTAAAAATATTAAAGAACAAATTGGTTGTTATTGAGTGGGTTAGATATTAACTCACCATTACAATTAAATAAATTTGTAGTTAATGAATCAAATACTCAAACATTCTTTTTAAGATTTCTAGAACAAAAAAAGTTAGATCTTAATGAATGCTTAACAATTAAGTAATTGATTTGTTCATTCAAATAAAAATAAAAATCAAATCCGTATTTTTGATCAAGACGATGATCTGTAAAAAATAACAAAATTCCTAATTCTTTAAAATAATCAATTGCTTTGCATTCACTTTTGTACAATTTTCAAAATGAATGTTGCAGGTAAAAAATCCACTGCTGGTGTTCATATTGTTTAAAACATTTTAGATTTTTAATGAAAAAAAATTTATTAGATTTTAAAAAATCATTTCACTCATTAAAATTTGCAGGTTTTAATTTATGTATGATATCTCCAAATCATACTCCTTTAGACAACCAATATTTATTAAGAAAAACAACTATTTTTGGTTTTTTAATTTTAATATTTCTTGCTTTAATAATATTATTTCTCTTTTTAATAAATTATTTTCAACTCTTAATTTTTGAATATCAATTGCTTCAGTTGGAGAAATTTCAGACAATGAAGAAATACTTTTAAGATACATTGCATTTGTTTTTGAATAATAAATTCTTGTTGTGTCTAATTTCTTGTGACCTAAAATATCTGCAATATCTTCCAAATTTGCTCCATTCATTCTAAGAACTGAACCTTTTGTTCTTCTTAAAACATGAGGAGATAAATTTGTCGATAAATTTAAGTTTTTAGAAATTTTAGAAAGCAAATATTGAATTCTCTTGATTGTCAATTTCTTAAAATCATAATTTTGACTTTTTAAATTTTGTAATAGATCAAAAGATTCATTTGAAATGCTAATTGGTCTAAATTCATTTTTGTTTTTAATTGTTTTAATGAAAAAATCAGTTGATGTCAATTCACTTCAATTAATAGATACAAATTCTCTAACCCTCATTCCTGATGAAAAAAGAGCTAAAAATATAAATTTAGATTCAACCGATATATTTGAAGAGTTTTTGATCATCTCAATTTCTGAATAATCAAGATAATTTTTACAAGTTTTAATTTGCTGAGAATATTTTTGCAAATTTGATGATTCAATGTTTTGATCTTTTAAATATTTCGCAATTCAATAAACGTACATTCTTTTGGAATTGTTTGAAATATTTAAATTTTGAATATATTTATTGATAGCATCAATATTTCTAACATCTTCAACATTTTCTAAAATCTTTTTAACATATGTGTTGATCTTCATTTTTAATTTCCTTTTCTTTCTTAACTTTAGGTTTCCGTCAAATGCAATAATAATTATGAATATAGATCTCAATTGCTTGTTTAACAATATCTGATCTAGTGAATTCTCTTTTGTTCATTCTTGAATATTTTTCGACCATATCATCTATTTTTTTGATAACCTTAGGTTTTAATCGCACAGATATCATTTTGGTTTTTTGATTAGAATTCGTTGTCATATCAAATATCAAACTCCATCTTTTTTGGATTTCTATAAGTTTTATAAAAAGTTATTTTTAAAACATCAGACTTAACTTTTACTATGTATTTCTTATCAATCAAATTTTTAATAGATTTTCTAAAATTTGAAAAACTTATGTTTAATCTATAGCAAATAGCTTTGTCTGTTAAATAATCTAATTTAGAATTTTCAAAAGATTTGATATAAGCATAAATCAATAATTCTGATTTTGATAGTTTTAATCCTAGCATTCAATCATTAATTGAAAAATAAAAGCTCATACATATAACCTTTCGAGTCATACATTTGAGCTTTTCCAAAAAACCAGTACAATCAACAACTGTCTTTTGAATACATTTTTTGGAAAACATGTATGACATAAAAAATAATAGCACAAAAAATTAAAAATGCAAAATAATCATTTTTACATTAAATTACTATTAAGAATTACTTGAATTACCTGAATTACTAGAATACTATACATTAAGAAAAATTTATTTATGTATATATTCATTATACTTTATCAAGTATAATTTCATATATCATAATAAACAAAAAGAAAATAGACAAAATGAGCACACTTTTTAGCTTTTTTTTGAGCACACTTTTTAGATCATTTTTTATCAATAATTTATCTATATAAAATCAATAAAAAAATGGAAATTTTGAAAATTAATTTTTAATTAAAAAATATAAAAAAATGTAAAAATCTTTTTATTTATATTTAATTTAAAAATACATACAAATATATATAATTACTTTAAAACTATTTTAAAAACTGCTTTAAAATTGCTTAGAAAGGCATTAAAAAATTAATGTGAATGTAGATTATAAAAATTAATAGGAATAAATAATCTTGATTCAAATTTTTGGTAATCACTACATTTTGCTAAAAAATTATAATAATGATATCTTTTGAAATTAAAATTTTCAACAAATTTTTGAGCTTTTGAATTCAAAGAATTTAGATCATCATTTTTATCAATTAATGGTTTAAATTCCTTATCTAAAATTAAATGTTGACGTTCAATAACTCCATTGCATTCAGGTTGCTTTGGGATTATTTTTTCATTAATAATATTGTATTGATTCAATAATTCATGATATGGAAATGATCTAACAAAATTATTTTCTTTAAACATCATAGCATTATCTGTTCTAATCTTTTTAATTTTTAAATTTAATTTATTTTGAAAATAATCAATCATATTTTTTGTAGCTTCTAATAATTTTGGCACTGAAGCATTTTCTACAATTTGCATATAATACAATTTACTTTGTTCATCTTTTGCATCATAAATTGTAATTCTTTTCCCTGTTGGACTTTCTTTAGCTCCAATTATTTTTAAATCCATTTGAATGTTTCCAAATGGTAAATTATAATATCTTGAATGGTGCTTTATTTTTATTCTATTTTCTTTATTATTTCTGATATCAGAGTTTATTATTTTACAAACAGTTTTTAATGATAAATTTGGGAATTGTGATTTAAATATCATCCAAATATTAACTTTATTGATAAATTGATCATAATAATATCTGCACATTTCTTTTCTAATTGTTTGATCATAAACATATACAATTTGTTTTGGACCAGTCAATTTTAAATTCAATTCCTTAAAATCATTAATAGATTTAAAACTACAAATTTTATTTAAATAACTATATATTTTAGATTTTTGATTTTTAATATTTAAATATAAAATAGCTTGATATAAATTCAAGCCTTTTTCTTTTTGTAATTGATATATATTTTTAATTAACAGTATTGTTCTATTAAGTTTTTGTGCGTTATTTAATTCTTTCTGATTATCTGTTTTATACAAGCTTTTATAGTATTTATTTCAATGTTTTATAAAATGTTCAATTGTCATATTATTTATAAATTATAATTGGGTTATTTTCATAATAATTATCAACATATGCTAAAATTGGGTCATATGTACTAGGATCATTAATATCATAATTAATATTAAATTTTTGAATTATTAAATCATATACATTTATGATAAATCTATCACTTCAATCTACAATATAATTAGGATCAATATACCCGATTATTGGTTTTGAATTTCCATCATCATCATAAAAATTTATAACTGGATCACACAAATATATTTCACCATCTTTAAATTTATAATTTGGATCAATGCATTTATATGGTTGTCAATCTTCATATCATCGCTTATTTATATCTAAATTTTCATATGGTGAATTTACACGTTTTTTTAATACTTCATCATATTCACTTTTTCACCCACCATATTCTTGACAATTTTTATTAGTATTTTCAACTAATCTATTGTATTGTTGTTCTAAAAAATCAGTTCGATATTTTATAATTTTTTGTTCTTCAAGATTATAATATTTAGATTGGTTAACTCCATGATGAATTGCATATCCAATTCCAATTCCACCACCTAATATTGCTATTGAAACACCTGATATTAATAATCCTATTTTTATTTTTTTGTCCATATATATATATAATTTCCTCCTTAAATTAGATTTTAGTTTTTTTTTTTTTTTTTTTTGTCATACAAAGTTACATTTTGAGTAAAAAAAATAGCTATAAAACTTGTATATACAAATTCTATAGCTATAAATTATTTTTTTATTTTTGGTTGATTATCAATTGTTTTAGTTTTCTCTTTTAATTCTGCATAAATCATATCTACAAATTTATCAATATTAACATCTTCATTAGCTTTGAATTGACAATCAAGAATATTGTTTTTTTGATCATAATAAATGTAATTATTTTTATCATCATCATAAATTTTAACTTTATTAATTTTTGTTTTATGTCTTAACTTGTGTTCATTAATTGCAGCAATTATATTTAGTACTAATCTCCATAATCCATTTAGAAAAGGAAAATATAATCCAATACCAACGACAAATGCAGTTACGTTATTTGGGGAACTTAATCAATCTTGAAATTTAACTAATAATTCTTTATTATTTGCATATAGCACCGCAATTATTATTAAAGAAGGGATCAAAATACAAATAAATGTTATTATAACTATTTTAATTATTTTCTTGGCTAGCATTATTATGATCCTCCTTTTCATTAATTAACTTTAAAACTTCATTTTTTAATTTTGTCTTAGCTTCAATTTCTCTAGCTAATGCATTTTCTATATTTTGGTAAATTTGTTCATATTCTTCTTTTGTTAATTTTTTGTTTTCAAATAATACTCTAATATCATTTTGAACTTTTTTAATTGAAACAGGTTTGCCGACATTCACAATAAAACTACAAACATATATTAGTGTAATTAAAAAGGGCAAGAAAAATATACCGACATATGGTTGAGAAATCATTCAAACTAGAATTGGGCAATAATAATTATCGATACCAACCCAATTTGTCTGAATAATTGTAGTTATTAATACAAAAATAAATATTGTAATTAATAACCCCATGCATATGTAATAAACATAATTATTTGTATTTAATTGTCTTATTTTATTTTTAATTTTATCGATCGTAGTCATGTTAATCTCCTAGTATTTATTTCTGGTTAATGGATTTGCATTATCTATTTTTTGGAATGAATTTTTTATTGAATATTGAAAAGAACATTCATTATTATTTTTGTCTGTAAAATCAATTTTCATTTTTTGAGGCGAGTTTAACAATCCAAAACAATAATCTTGATTGATTTGATTAATATATCAACCCGATTTTGTTAAACCATCATTTAGTTTGAATGAAACATCAACAATTGGATTTTTGTAATTGGTTTTCATTAAAAAGAAATTAGCTATTTGTGAAGCGGTGTAGTTGAATGTGTTGTCAATATAATTGTATTTAGTTCTATATCTAAATGTAATTGTTCTAACAAATTTTTGTTTGTAATGGTATGGACGAGGTTTTTTTACAGTAGTGCTCTGACTTGTTCCACCTGCTCCATGTCCTCCTTGAGTATATGTATATACACAAAATTCACCTTCAATCCAAGGACCATTTCCTGGTTGTTTTAGTGGAGGACATGGATCTCAAACTTTTTCTCCAGTTTCATCAATATGTTTATCATCATTAATTATTTCAATATCTTCTGCATCAGGTGGTAGTAATTGTTTTAGTTCTCCATCAAAAGCATAATTATCATCTTTTGAAATTGTTACTGTTTCTTCTTTTATTTGCCAATCTGAAAAATAAAAAGAATTAACTAAATTATAGGCATCATCAGGAGTGTTCAAAAAACTTCAAACTTGATAATATTGTTCATCTTCGATTTTAGTAATTGTTGCTATTGGTAAATAATTACCATTTTTAACTTCATTAAATTTTAAGATTTTATTTGTAATTGTAATATTTTTATTATTATCAACATTAAAAAGATAATAGTTCGAATCAATTGAAATAATTAATTTTGGAATTGTGTCTTTAAAACTTCCATTGCTGTTAAACGAGGAAGAAATAAAATCATTTGTGATTGGAACATTTATATATGCTCACAAAATATTTTTGTGAACACTTGTTAACTCTTCTTTGCTTGCTCCGTAAGGTGTTAACATAATATTACTACAAGCGTAACAAATTGCTTTAAAATAACTATATGCAATCGTATTAACCATTTCAGGATATTTCAATTCATATGTATTAATCAAATTTGTATTGAAATCAATTGCTTTTTTGTTTGCATATGTAGTATTGTAATAATTAACAAAATCACTATTTTTTTTATCAAAAAAACTAAAATCATTGGCATATACTCAAGTTATTAAAATTAATTTTTGGATCAATTGAATTAGTTCAATTATCTTAGGATCTAAAGTATTATCTTTCTTAAATTCATTAAAAATTGCTTCAAAAGATTGATCTTCTTTGGAAATTACTTTTTTATAAGCATTCAATGGTAATTGTTTGCTTAAAGAAAAATTTAAAACTTCTAAATTACATTTAGGGTACAAATTGGTATATTTGACAAATAATGGCACTACACCAATATTTGTATTATCTAATTGAATATCTAATTGTTCTTCAGTTAAAATATCACCAAGATTTGCTACATTATTATTTTTAATGGTACCTAAAATTTGAATTGATTGAACAAATGAATTGATAGGAATTGAATATGTAATTTTATTAATTACATTTGTGTCTTCAAATATTTTAGACTCATCAACTGAAACAAAATTAATTGTTGAGTTTTTTCCAATTTCTAACTTTTTTACATTTTGCAAACCAATTGAATACAAATTAATTAAATTATCTGCATCATCTAACTTAATTTGATCTAGATCATCATCTGATAATTCATTCATAGCTTTAATAGAATTTTCAGACAAAAAATATACTTCAGTATTATCATTAAATTGTTGATTAATAGTGAATACATATGTTTTTTTAGTTTGTTCTAAAAAACTAAAATCATCATTACTGATAAATACATAATCTGTATTAATTTTCATACCAACATCATTTGAATCACTTAATACTTTTAATTGAGGTGAAAAGGTGCAACTTTCATATAATCCTTTTTTAACATCTACAAACTTTATTTTTAAAAAATTATTTGTATTTTGTGAAACAATAGATTCAATATTATTGTTAAAATTTACAATTTCATAAATGTATAGTTTATGAACATTATCAGGGTTTGAAAAAAAGCTTTCAACTTGATTTGTATTAAGTAGCATCTGAATATAACTCTCCTTTGTGCTTTGACAATCATTCTAATTGTTTGTCATTTGGTTTTTTGCCTTTTTTTATTTTTCTCTCAATAATTGAATACTTAATTTTATTTTTAAGATTAATAAAGAAACTTTTTATTAATTTAAATAATTTTTTAATTCCAAATTTAATTTCTAAGAAAAATTCAATTAGTGCAAGAATAAATAGAATTGGCATTATTATTAAATAATTTTTTCCTTCTTTTAAAGATATTGAATCGAAATTAGCCATTAAATAAATGTATAATCCGATTACTGATAAACCACATAACATAATTTTCCTTTCTATTTTTTAGTGTATTTAACAACTCAATCTATTTTCTTTTTATCTTCTTCCATAATTAGCTCCTATATTTTTTTATAAAAACATTTCAATGTATCTAAACTTGTGACTGTAAGTTTTTTATAATCACTTTTGTCATGATAAATTGGTAATCCAACAATGCTTGAATCATTATATGCTCCACAGGGAACATAAAATGTTGTGCTTGAACTGTGTGTTATTTGTGATGCTGGGTAATATCAATCTTGCTTCCCATTAACATCTACTTTAAAATAACCTACAAAATAAATAAGATAGTCACCAGTAGCAAAATTAATATTAAACTTTAAATTACCATCTTGAATATCAACAATTGCTTGAGTGAAATTATTAAATGGGTTACTTAATTCTTGTTCTTGATTTATTGAATTAACAATATTGTCAATTTCACTTTTATTGTAATAATTGCTTATAGAATTATCAACATAACTTTTATTAACTAAACTATCATTGCTTGTTGGTGTATAAGATAAATCAGGGTAGTTCAATATTTCTAAATTATCATTTTGATAGACTAAACCAACTTTTTGCTCTTTGTTTTCATTGTTAAAAACTGCTACATTTGTATAAACACTTGTTGCTGTTAAATTGTTTAATGTTACATCTTGATTTTCATCATTCAATTTAGCATATTCAGATAAATTTAAATTGTCGTAAATATCTAGATTATTTAATTTATCTTCTATAATTTGCAAGCTAGAATTAATTGTGTCTTTATAATTATTAAAATAACTAATGTCTGGTACACTAAATGTAGTTTTGTTTTTATCAAAAAGAACGTGCACAATTCCATTTGTGGTTTCATTTTTAGTTTTATAATAAACAGTATTTAAACCAGTATTATCAATTTCAATATCATCATCTTCATTCTTAATTAATTTGCCTTCCAAGGACATTTTAACAATGTTTGTTCATGATTTAATTAATGTATCATAATAAATATCTCTATTAATTTTTATTGCAAAAATTGTATAGTATTTTGGTTCAAATTCAGTTTGTTGATTAGGATTTAATTTAAATTCAATTTTTGCAGAGTGACCTCCACCTTTATCTCCATCATGTCTAGAACCATTTTCACGCAAAGAAAAACGCATTAAATCATTACCTGAATTAATTGGATTTCAATTATCAGAACGAGTATATCATTCAATAGTAGTAGATAAATTAGGTAAATTTTGTCTGCTTAATAAATTATTACCACCGCGTTTAGAGTTTTGAGTGGATTTTGAAAACTTTAAATAATCTCCATAATTAATTTTGGAATAATCATTTGTAGCTAAATGATTTGAATTAATAAAATTGTTCATTGATACTTCATCATCGAATAATATTATTTGATCACGACTGAATTTTAATTGCTTTCCAAAACTTTTTAATAATTTAGAATTATCAGAGTTGCATAAATTTTTATAGAATTCTTTTACATCGTCTATTGTTAAATTTAAATGTGGATAGTTTTGATCAAGATAATTGAACAAAGTATTCAAATTCAAATTATTGATTTTTAAAATATCATCAATACTCACATAATACAAATTGTTTGGATTACTTATTGAATATTTAATATCGGTTCCTGGTGAATAAATTACAGATGTTACATTTTCAGCAACGAATAAATCTCGCACCTTCATTCAATAACCTTCTCCTGATATTCCTCCAGGTACTTTGTTGATATTGTTATCTACTAAATTTCAATATATACATCCAGCATGAACTACAAACTGAGGGCGATTGTAAATTTTATCTGCATTTCAAATTTCAGTTTTTGGAAATGAGATAGCTACTTCATTAACGAAATCTTTTGTTGCATAATTTTTTGATTGATCTTTTAATGTATTTATTTCTGATTTATTTTTATTAGATTGATCTAAATTTGCATCTATTTGATTGCCTGCTAACTCTAAATCATTTTGAGTCGCAAAATTACTAACATTTGTATATCCAACTGAACCATCTTCTAATGCTAATATAAAACGTTTGTTTTCAGATAATGGAAGTCATGCATTATGCATATTTCTATACATATAAACTTTATCGCGTTCAATATCTGCTACTAAATCGTATTCTCTTCAATTTATATTTGATATGATTTGTCTTGAAATTGGATTAACTCAATCTTGAATGTATTGTCCACCCATATAACCATTTTGAATTGAAACATTTGACAAACTTACACTTCCAGCATTTGAAAATTCTGGAAATGTGTTCGAGATAAATCTTTGGTTGATTTCTTCATAAATTGCTTTTTGAAAATCTTTAAAATCTTCATGAGAAACAACTCTGTCATAAACTTCTTCAAGTTTAGCAGGTATTCCGAACGCAAGAACATTTGCGGCTTCAAATACTTTATTAGCTACAAAATAAAATGCTTGTTCAGCAGTCAAATCTCTATTAAAAGCTCTTAAAGTTGCTGGAACAATTACTTTTCCAACTAAATTACCAGTTTGTAGTTGAAAATTTTCAAAACTAATTCCATACTTATTTAGCTTTGATTTTATAAATTGGATATCTATATTTTCCGTATCCAATGTATTTTTTATTGCCATGGGTTACATCCTTTCAAATATCTTTAGTTTTTTTTGTAATAAATTGTCTAGTTCTATTTTTTAGGTGTTTAGATAAATAAATTGGTTTTTGGTATTGAATAGATTTAACAATTGCTCTCACAGTTGTTCCACCAACTTTTAAATGTTCAGAAACTCCAAAAGTAATATTAGAAATTGTATTTTGTAGATTAAAAGATTCTTTTCATTTTTGAACAATATCGCCTGTTAAAACTGCATCAACTATATTAGTAGTTTTGCGAATTAAGTTCATTGATAAATAAAATGTCTGATAATATTGAGACAAAAACGGAGCTAGTTTAAATGAATTCACAATTAATTTACCATTTTTCAATATTTTTCCTAATTGTCAACCAAATGAAAAATTATCAATATAATATTTCCCAGCACTTGGAGTAGTTAAGAATGCATATACAACTCGTCAACTTTTGTTATATAGGATTACAGGTGCTTTGTTGTTAGTAATTTTTTTATCAAAATAAATTGACATGTGAAAGTAGTTCATTGTTCCACGAACGTTAAATAATTTAACCCCTAAAATTCATGGTGCTTTAGTATGATTTAAAGGAATTATTAGTTTTTTCAATCTTTTTTCTTGGTTTTTAAAAAACTTTGAATAAATTTTCTTTTTAAAAAATTTTAATTTCTTATTTACATTTTTAATAACATCATAAATTGGTGTCTTTTTAACAATCCAACTAAATAAAGTTTTCGATGCTAAATTAGGATCTGAAATATATGATAATCCTTTTTGAGCTTTTCTTAAATATGTGTTAAACTTTTCAATTTTTTTGTATTTTAATTTGTAATTTTCATGTCAATGTGAAAAACCTTTTGTAGTAAATTGTTTTAAGTCTTTTAAATCATCTAATGATACATCCTTAAGTAATTCATCATATTTTCTTTTTCCTAATTTAGAATAATCAATATCTTTTGAGTTTAATAGTCCATTATTAAATTTAACCGCTAAATTATTTAATTTTTTATTTTGGTAAAATTCACCCATTTTTCTAAGCGGACTTTTTGCTAATTTAGATAAATTAAACGTTTTAGGCACAACAGATGCTATTGGAGTTACAATGTTGAAAATTATATTTTGTAAATCTCATGGGTTGTTCCCATTTACAACATCACCTAAAATATTTGTAGTTACATCAGCAGCTACACTAACTAACATACCTCCAACTGGTCCTAAAAATGCAGTTGCAGCCATTTCAATTGGAATTGTTATAATTCCTAAAAGCACATTTAGTAATATTTGTCATCATTTTTTCTTTTTTGGAGGAGGTGTGTATTCAATAATTTTTGCTTCAGTATTTAAAGAAACATTTAATTGTTGAAGAACTAACGAATTATTTTCTGCCATTGACTATATAATAATTTTTTTATTATTCTTTATCATTTGAAAATTTATTTTTTACTTTTTCTAAATTTAACTCTTTAGATTTTTCCATTTCTTGATTTTTAATTTCAAAAGTTTCAGTTGCCATAGTTGTTTTAAGTGATCCCGCAATAGAATAATAGTTATCCATTCACTCTATTGTAGTATCATTATCAAAACTTGCAATAATTAATGTTTCATACAAAATACCTAAAACTTGTTGTCTAGCGCAATGTAAACGTTTATTCAATGATCAGTCTGGGTCTTCACTTAATTGATATCAATCTCCAATTCCTAATTTCGCAAAAGCAACTGTTCCCATTTTACCAATTGTAGTCATAATCCAATTAACACCATTTGGTAAATTAGAACTACGGATTGTTGGGATTCCCAACACTTTTGTAATATTCAACGTTTTGAACAATTCAAGTCCAGAATCTGAAGAATATAAACCTTGTTTAGATAATAATTTGTCCATGATTTCTTCTCTGATAATTAATACAACATCGTCCATAGGAATTCCACGAGCAAATTTAAAGTTTTGATCTAATAAGGTTTTAGCATTTGCTTTTCCAATATTTTGCATAACTGTTTTTGCTTGAGAAATTGAATCATA
>CASFKH010000015.1 GCA_949295235.1 uncultured Ureaplasma sp.
TATATATATATTATTAATAAAATTAATCTTATTAAATATTGTGAATTATAAATTATATTATTTTTCAAATATAAGATAATATATTTATTATCAATATTTAATTCAAAATGATAAACCAAAATTTCCAAAAAATTAAAAATTGATATAGTTCTTGAAATTGTATTAGAAGTAAAGATAAATTTATTAATGTAGAAACTAGAGTTACTCATCTAGAAGAAAGAATGATAAGTTTGGATAATTAAGTAACTAATATTGAAAATGATGTAAAAGAACTAAAGCAAGATGTAGGTATATTAAAACAAAAAATGAAAGTTATAAAATAAGAAGAAATTAAGCGTGGATGAGAAATTATGAATTCAAATTCCAATAATTATTTTTATTATAAAAAAGACTTTTTAGCTAATAAAATTTTAAAAATAATGAGTTATAATATAATTCCTAAATATGAGGTATTATATGGATATGTTTAAAAAATTAGTTGATTTACAATCAAATTCTGTTGTTCCATTTTCAAAATATCGTGTTTCAGTAATTATTGAAACTGATAATGGATTTTATAAAGGAATAAATATTGAACCAAGTGTAATTAATTTAGGAATTTGTGCTGAAAGAAATGCTTTATTTTCTGCAATTACTAATGGTTCTAAAATTGTTAAAAATATATGATTATTAACCGACTCTAAAGAAAACTTTGGTACTCCTTGTGGTGCGTGTCGTCAATTATTTGTCGATTATGTCACTGAAGATACTAAAGTTTTTATTTATAATTCAAAAGGTGAATACAAAGAATTTAAATTTTTTGAATTATTACCCCATTATTGATCTAAAAAGGAATTAAGTAATGAATAATAAATTGTTTTTACATTGATTAAATCATAAAAATGTAGATCAAGAATATAAAAATATAATGAAAAATTTATCTGATGACGAAATATCAGTTTATTTTGATGAAAAATTAATTCAAATGGGAACAGCAGGATTTAGATCTAAAATTGGTCCTGGAAATCATAATTTGAATGAATTTACTTATATGCAATTATCTATTGGTTATGCAAAATATCTAATTGATAAGTATAAAAATAAAAACAATAAATTATCAATTCTTATTGTTCATGACAATAGGAAAAATGGAGATAAGTATTCATTGGTTTGTGCAAATGTACTAAAGTCATATGGTTTTAATGTTTATTTAAATAAAAATAATGAGTTATTGCCAACCCCAATTGCCTCTTATTTAATACCAAAATTAAATTGCATTGGTTGTATTAATATTACTGCTTCTCACAATCCAAAAGATTACAATGGTTTTAAGTGTTATGATCATACTGGTTGCCAATTATTACCAAATGAATCTGAAATGATTGTAAATAATATGCCTTCATCTTATGAAATATTAGATGTTATTCCAAATTATTCACTTGATTCAGAATTTAAATTTATTTCAACTGATATGATTGATTCTTACTTTGAAGATGTAAAACTAAAATTATTTAAATCAAATTATGATCAAAATCATCAATTTAAGTTAATTTATTCTGCAATGCATGGGACTGCATCAAATTATATGAGTAAATTTTTAGGTGAATGTGGATATAATTGTATTGATTTGAAAGAACAAAATTATCCTGATCATAATTTTACTAATGCTCCAATTTGTAACCCAGAAGACCCCAAGGCATTAGTGATGGCTACAAATTATGCTGATTCATTGAATGTTAGTTTAGTATTTGCAAGTGACCCAGATGCAGATAGACTTGCAATTGGTTTAAAAAAAGACGGTAAATGAATATTTTTAAATGGAAATCAGGCTGGAATTATTGAAACCTTCTATCGTTTGAAAACACTTGAAAATGATAACAGAAATAAAATTGTTATCAGCACATATATTTCAAATAATTTAATTGATAGAATGCTTAAATCAATTGGTGAGGTAATTAGAACTCCAACTGGTTTCAAATGAATAGGTAATAAAATTAACAATTTAGATTTTTCAAAAAATGTATATGTTAATGGATTTGAAGAAGCAATTGGTGCTCTTCCTACTGATTTAAATAGAGAAAAGGATTCATTTCAAACCGCATTATTAGCTCTTGAAATTTTAAATTATTTTAAAGATAAAAATTATGACTTTATTGATATATTAGAAAATGAAATATATCCTAAATTTGGTTATTGATATGGAGAAACTGTTTCAATTATAATTGATGGTCTTGATTGAAAAGAAAAAGCAAATTCAATTATGAATAAATTAATGGTATTTAATCAACAATATGTTTTAGATAGACAAGTTATTAATGTAATTTATAATGATGAAGGTTCATGTTTAGAAATTTATTTTAAAAATGATTCATGAGTAAAATTTAGATTATCAGGAACTGAACCTAAATTTAAAATTTATATTAATTTATATGATGATACCCCAATTGGTACAATAAATTTAAATGCTTCAAGTCAATTAAAATTAGAATCTCAAAAAATTGTTAATTATTTTAAGGAGTTTTTATTTAATTAAATTATGAATAAAAAAATTTTTATTAATCTTAAATTGAATAAAGATTCAAAAAATACAATCAATTATATTTATAGTTTAGCTAATTTAAATATGAATTTCGATTTTGTAGTTTTTGTAAACTATTTATATTTAATTAATAGCTTAAAGTATCAAAATAAACATCTTCAAATTGGATCACAAAGTGGATATTGAAAAGATTATGGCAATTACACATCAAAAGTAAGCATTGATTTATTAGCTAGTGAAAATGTTAATTGAATATTATTGGGTCATTGCGAAGATGTAAAATTTAATAATCTTAATGTTGATGATATATATAATCAACTAAAAATATCAAATGATAAATCTATGAATATAGTTTTATGTTTTGGAGATGAACAATATTGTGATGATATAAATCAAAGAATAAAAATTTTAATAAACAAAATTCAATCATTTAATATTTTTGAATTTAATTTAGATAAATTAATATTTGCTTATGAACCAATTTTTGCAATTGGTGGATATTATAATGTTAATGTTAATGAAATTGGATATATAATATCTGAATTAAAAAAATATTTTTATAATTCTAAAAAGATCAATTTAAAATTTATTTATGGCGGCAGTGTTAATGCATCAAATTTTAATGATTTATATAATTTAGAATGCTTAGATGGTGTTTTAATAGGTTCATTTGCTTGAAAAATTGATAATCTAAAAATTATAAAGGAAAATTATGAGCAATAAAGTTGTATTAGTAATTTTAGATGGATTTGGGTTAGGTGAAGAAAACAAAAATTCTAATGCAATTTATGCTGCAAATACTCCTACATTTGATATGTTAATAAACAAATATTCATATGCTAAACTCCACGCTTCAGAAGAAGCTGTCGGAATTAGAAAAAATCAATTCGGTAATTCTGAACTTGGTCATATGACTTTAGGATCAGGACGAACAATCTATGGAATCAGTGAACTTTCCCATAACTTAATTGTTAATAACAATTTTGAATCACATTTAAATACGTTAGACTGAATAAAAAAAATTATTGATAGCAAAAAAGTGCACATTTTTGGAATTTATTCTTCAGGTTGTGTTCATGGTGATAAAGAAAATATTAATGAAATTATTAAGTATTTTGAAAATAAAAATGTTAATCTAATTCTTCATTTATTTTCAGATGGAAGAGATACAGATAAATTTGTTTTTTTAAATGATTTAAAACAATTATTATCTTCCATTAAACCATCAACTATAATTGGATCAATTTCAGGTAGACATTATGCAATGGATAGAGATAAAAATTTTAATCTAATTAATTTGTCATTTGATGCAATTACACAAAAAAGATATACAAATTTAAACCCATTTGAATATATTGAAGATCAATATAATAAAGGGAATGATGATGAATTTATCTTACCTGTTTCTTTTATTGGAGAAAACATATTTAAAGAAAATGATAATTTATTATTTATGAATTTCAGAAGTGATAGAATAAGACAAATTATTCATAAATTTAGAAAGATTAAAATTTATGATGAAAAAGAAAATCACTTTCAAAAATTAAATATATATTCAATTTGTAATTATATAGATGTTCAACTTGATGGAGTTATATTAAACTCACAAGTTATAAATAACACTCTTAATGAAATCTTAATTAAAAACAATATAAAACAACTTCGAATTGCAGAAACTGAAAAATTTGCCCATGTTACATTTTTCTTTGATTCTAAAAAATCTAGAAGTGATTTAAAAACTGAGGTTTTAATTCCATCTATCAAAGTTGATACATATGATAAAAATCCTGAAATGTCTGCTAAAAAAATAACTTCATATGTTTTAGAAAATATGGATAATTATGATTTTATTTTAATCAATTATGCAAATTCTGATATGGTAGGACATACTGGAAATTTTAATGCAACCGTTAACGCAATAGAATGCTTAGATGAACAACTTAATTTATTGTATAATAAAATAGTTTTAGAAAAAAATGCAACTTTAATAATAACTTCAGATCATGGAAATTCAGATTGCATGCTTGATAATGGTAAAATTATAAAAACTCATACAATTTCTGATGTTCCATTCATTGTTGCTTCTAATAAATATGAATTAAATAAATTTAGTGGATCATTACAAGATGTTGCTCCAACTATATTATTTATATATAATATAGATAAGCCATCTGAGATGAATGGAACTAATTTAGTTAAGGTATATAATGGAAAAGATAGATAAATATAATCATATAGTTAAAAAAAATAGTAAATTATTAATCAAAAAATCTAAATCCAAAATTCGCAATGATGTGAATTTTATTAATGGTTTAGCAATTTTTTTATCTTTGATTGCATTTATATGAATGTTTATTATGTTATTAGTAATTCCAAATTCTAATTTATCTACTTCATATTTAAACGTAACTGCATTTTATAGTGCTAAATTATCAAGTGATTTATCTTCTTATTCTTTATCATTAACTACAAATGGAATTGTCTTTATAGTTTTTTTAATATTATTAATTGGATTTATAATATTTGCATTTATGAATACTAAAAATAATATTAGAAAAATTAAACCTTATAAATATCGATTAATATCTTTAATAGTATTTATTTTTTATAGTTTAGTTTTTGTTTTATTTTTAATTTTTATTTTAATTCCACCAAAGGTAAATGAAGTTCAAGATCAAATTTATTTAACTGATCAGATTCGAAGTTATATTAGTTATTTAAATTCAACACCAAACTTAAATATTCAATTGCCAAATGGATTATCTTTAAGTGAAGCAATTAGTCAATTAGTTTCTTATATTCCTACTAATAATATAAAATACACTATATTTTCTACTTCTTCAAATGCTTTTGTTTATTTCAATAGTTCTATTAATGCAATATATGTATTATTTGCTCTTTCAATGTTTTTTGTATTATTTAGCTTTTTATTTAAATTGTTTTATGTTAATAAATCTTATATTGCTCCTGCAATTACAAAAGAAAATATTAAATTAATTATTGCTGCATATAAACAAAATAAAAAGGAAAAGAAACAATTAAAGAAAAATAAGAAAAAATTAATTGAAGAAGAAAATAAGTTATTACAAAATTTATATGAAGTAGACGTCCCAAACAATGATAATTTAACAAAAAAACAAGTTTCTATTTCTCAAGCTGAACTTGAAGCAAAAGTTAA
>CASFKH010000016.1 GCA_949295235.1 uncultured Ureaplasma sp.
CAATAGTAACTTTTAATAAAATTCTATTAGTTGGATTCATTGTTGTTTCTCATAATTGATCAGGATTCATTTCTCCTAAACCTTTATAACGTTGAATATTATATCTACCACTTGGAACTTCTAATTTAAATTGTTCTAATTCATCATCACTATATGCATATCTAATAGATTTACCAACTGTAAATTTATATAAAGGTGGTTGAGCAATATACACATGACCATCTAGGATTAAGTTTTTCATGTATCTGAAGAAAAATGTTAACAATAATATTCTAATATGTGCACCATCAACATCTGCATCTGTCATAATAATTATTTTGTTATATCTTAATTTTTCATTATTGTAATCATTTAATGTACCTGCACCGATTGCAGTTATCATATATGCAATTTCATCACTTGAAAAAACTTTTGAAGAATTTGCTTTTTCAACATTCAATATTTTTCCTTTTAGAGGTAATATTGCTTGAAATTCTCTTTCTCTACCAGTTTTTGCAGATCCACCTGCAGAATCTCCTTCGACTAAATATAATTCAGTAATTGATGCATCACGAGATGAACAATCAGCTAATTTTCCAGGTAATGAATTTGATTCAAATGGAGATTTTCTTCTTGTAGCTTCTCTTGCTTCTTGACTACGTTTTCTAGCTTCAGCAGCAGATAATATTTTTAAAACAATTAATTTTGCAACTTCTGGGTTTTCAAGAATAAATTTTTCAAAAACAACACTTACAACATTGTTAACAAACTTTCTAACTTCACTATTACCTAATTTCTTTTTTGTTTGTCCTTCATATTGAGGATTTGGGTGTTTGATTGAAATAATTGCAGTTAATCCTTCAAAAATATCTTCACGACTAACTTTATCTTTAGTAGGATCTTTAATCATTTTCTTATCTATTGCATAATTATTAATTATTCTAACTAATGCAAGTGCAAAACCTTCTTCATGAGTTCCACCTTCATTTGTATTTATATTATTACAGAAAGTATGAACTGAAGATGTATAAGATTTGTTGTATTGAAAAGCAAATTCACATCTAATTAAATAATCAGATTTTTCTGCACCTAATTTTGCATTTCCTGTAATTGCAGGAACTCTTTCTTCTTTGTCACCATAAATTATTTCAGGGAATAAAATTTCTTTTTGAGCATTTAAATCTTCTACGTATTCTTTTAATCCACCTTCAAAACATCATTTAAATTTATGATCTGTTAATTCAGAGTAAAAATTGATTATTACACCTTTATTAAGATAAGCTAATTCTTTTAATCTATTTGTAATTTTATTTTCATCCCAAGGTGATTCTTCCATAATTGTAAAATCTGGATAAAATTGAATTTTTGTACCATGTTCTTTTTCAGATTGTCCAATAATCTTTAATTCTTCAATTGGAGTTCCACCATCTTTAAATTCAATAAAATGTTCATTATGATTTTTACAAACTCAAACTTTGAATCATTTACTTAACGCATTTACAACTGATGCACCAACACCATGTAAACCACCTGAAATTTTATATGAATCATTATCAAATTTTCCACCTGCATGAAGAACAGTTAAAACAGTTTCAACTGTTGATTTTTTAGTTTCCTCATGTATATCAACTGGAATACCTCTTCCATCATCTTCTACCAAAATTGATCCATCATTCTTTATAGTTACATTAACTGTAGTAGCATAACCTGTCATCACTTCATCAATTGCATTATCAACAATTTCTCAAATCATGTGATGTAAACCTTCAGGTCCTGTTGATCCAATATACATGCCTGGACGAGTTCTAACTGGTTCTAATCCTTTTAAAACTTTTATGCTACTTCCATCATATTCATGTTTATTATCAGACATCCTATTAATCCTTTACAAAAAAATGTATTATTTATAGTTATTTTACCATTTTAAAAAGTTAAATATTAAATTATTTGAAATATATTTTTATTAATTTTAATTATCATTTTTTTATATAATTTTCGTCCTCTTTTCTTTTCAATTTGATTATCAACTAATATATCATTTATTTCAATATATTCTTTAGCTTCTCCACCATTCTCAATAATTCCAATGAATTTTAAAAATTGACCAAGAGTAATATAATCTGTATTTATTTTTATGTATTTCATTATGTGTTTTTAATTGGTAATAATAATTCTTTAAAATTAATATTTTTACTATATATTACCATTGGCTTATTATCATTTTCAAAAACTAATTGGATTTCTTCATTGTCAATTGTATTAATTAAATTTAAAAAATAGTTTACATTTAATATTATTTTTAAATCTTTTCCTTCTATATTTTTTACTTGAATTTCTTCTTTTGAACTTCCAAATTCATATGAATTAAATTCAAAACTCATTTTTGAATTTTCAATATTAATTAGTACAAATGGTGTACGTTCTGAATTTACAAATATTTTTCCTTTCTCTAAAGCTGATTGGATATCTTTTTTAAAAGTATTGACAACTACATTTTTATTTATATTAAATGCATTGTTTAAAATTGATGTTGGATATTGTCCATACATTAATTTATCAATTAAAATTAATTTTTCATTTTTTATTATTAATTTATTTTGATCATTAAAACATAATTCAAATTTTGAATCATTTGTTAATTTATAAATTTCACTCATTATTTTTAAAGTTGTATTATCAATTATAAAATTCACAATACAATCATTGTTATTTTCCAACATTAAATATGTTATTTTATATGAATCAGTTCCTAAACATGTAATTTTGTTTGGATTTAATTGTGAATCAATATAAACTCCACAAATTGGTTTAATTTCATTTCCAATTGGTAAAGTTGATCAAGAAATTTTTTGTATTATTTGATCAATATCATTAATTGAAAAAATAATATTTTGTTTTGTTTCTTCTTCATAATTTATATTTGGATAATCATAATTTGAAATTAAATTAATTTGTCCATTAAATTTTTCTGTTTTTATAATTAATACACTATCATCTATTTTGTTTAATTCAATTCATTCATTATTTAATTTTGTTACAATTTCAATTAATATTTTTGGATTTATTAAAATTTTTCCTTCTGATAGTATCTCAATAGTTTCTAAATTTATTTCATATATTGAAATTGTATTTCCATTATTTGAAATTATTTTAGATTTTTCTTTTTGAATATTTAATAATGAAAAATTAAAAATTGGATTATTTGAATAATTTTTTTTACTAATTATTACTTCACTTATTTTTAATATTTTTATTAATTCATTCTTTTTAATTTTTATATGCATTAATTAATTTCCTTTTGTTTTTAATTTATATTATTATAATTAAATTATAAAATGTTAATGTATAAGTGGATAACTTTTATTAATTATATTAATATAATTAAAATTATAACATATTAATAAATTTAATGTGTATATTCAAAATATTAATGTGGAAAAATAAAATGATGTTTTTATAATATTTTGTTATTAATTAAAAAGGGATAATATGGAAAAATTTTTATTAGTAGGTTTAGGTAATATTGGTGAACAATATTCAAATACAAGACATAATGTTGGTTTTATGTTTGTAGATTATTATGCAAATAAATATAATTGTAAATTTGATTCTAATTTTAAAAATGGAATATATTTTACAATGATGAATGCAAATAGTATCTTATATATTGCAAAACCTACTACGTATATGAATTTATCTGGTGAATTTGTATCTCAATTTTGTTTGTACTACAAAATTCCAATTGAAAATATTTTAATTGTTTATGATGATATGGATTTAAGTTTTGGAGAATATAAAATTAAACTTAAAGGAAGTTCTGGTGGACATAATGGAATTAAAAATATAATTAATTTAATCCATACAGAAAATTTTAAAAGAATAAAAATTGGAATTGGTAGACCCCAAGTTAAAAATAATAATAGTGTGGTTAATTTTGTATTATCAAAATTTAGTAATATCCAAATAAAGAAACTTAATATTATTTTTGAAAAATTATCAAATTTAATTGATCAGTTTCCAAATACTGATTTTCAAAAAAATATTAGTAAATTCAATTAAAATAATTGTATTATGTCTATTTTAAATAAAAAGAAATATGTAATTGCAGTAAGTGGTGGACCAGATTCAATGGCACTTTTACATATGTATCATAAATATGTGAAAGCTGTATGTACTGTTAAATATAACAAGCGTGAAGATTGTCAATTTGATGTTGATTGTGTAAAACGATTATGTACAAAATATAATTTGCAATTTGAATTATTAGATGTAACTGAAGAAATATATAACTCAATTGATGAAAATAATTTTCAAAATAAAGCAAGAATTATACGTTATCAATTTTTTAAAGATATTGCAAAGAAATATAATACAAACAAAATTTTAGTTGCTCATCATTTAGATGATTTTTTAGAAACTGCTTATATGCAACAAAAAAATAATTCAGATCTATATTTTTATGGGATTAAGGAGATCAGTTATCTAAAAGATGGTTATGAAATTTATAGACCTTTAATTAGAAAATATCGAAAAGCAACATTGGAAAGATATTGTAAGGATTACAATATCAAATATGCAATTGATTCAAGCAATAATGAAGATATTTATGAAAGAAATAAGATAAGAAAAATCATTGCTAGTTGAAATACTGATCAAGTACATGATTTCTTAAAATCAATTGATAAAATTAATAAGCAAAAACAAAAAGTATATAAAGAAGTTATAAAATTTTATAATATTTGGGAAGGAAATTCATTTGAAATTAAAATGTTTAAAAATTTTAATAAAAAATTACAAATTCACTTGATCTATATGTTTTTAGAAAATAATGGATTGCATAGACAATCAATAGATAAGGTAGAAGGAATTATTAGTTTTATATATGGAATGAATGGAAAAAAGTATCGTTTAACTAATGATTTATATTTGATAAAATTAAACCAAAGAATTACAATTAAAAAGGAAACAATATGTCAATAATCTATCCTTTATATGTAAGTGATGTTGTTAATAAGTTTAATTTGAAGGTGCTTTTAAATGAAGATAAAATGTCTACTACTTTTATAAAATTACCAGACATCACTAGATGTAGTTTTGAATTAACAGGTGAATATATTTTTGAAGACATTTGAAATGTTTTATATATAGGAAGAAAAGAAACTTTATATTTAGAAAAATTTTCTTCATCAATAATAGAAGAAAAACTGACATTAGTAATTAATATGAAACCTCCTATGATTATTCTTGGACCAGATTTTGGGTTTGAACAAGAAATTTTAAATGCTGCTAAAAATTCAGATATTCCAATTGTAAAATCTGAAATGAATTTACAAACTTTAAATTTTACAATTTCGACATGGATGACTGAAAAATTAGCACCTTATACAATGTATCATGGATGCTTAGTTAGTGTATTTGGATTAGGAACATTAATACTTGGAAATTCTGGAATTGGTAAATCTGAAATTACAGTTGAATTAGTTAAAAAAGGACATATTTTTGTTGCCGATGATGCAATTTTAATTACTCATATTGGTCCGAATGTGTTTGGTAAACCTGATGATTTAACAAAAGATTATATAGAAATAAGAGGATTAGGAATATTATCTTTTTCTAGAACATTTGGGATTGAAAAACAAATTAGTTCAACAAAAATTGATGTTGTTTGTGAATTAATTGATGTCAATAATGAAGAAAACAAACATGTTTTATTTGAAAGATTAGGTCAAAAAATAAAGTATATTGATATAGAAGGAGTTCAATTACCTTATTATAAAATTCCTGTTTTACAAGGAAGAAATACATCTGATTTAATTGAAACATCAATTATTGATCTTAAATTAAAAACTCAAGGTTTTAATTCTGCAAATGAATTTATAAATCAAATTAATAATTTCAATTCAAAAAACAAAAAAAAATAATTTTAGATTTTATTGAAATTTAATTTCTCAACCGTGTTTAATTGCTTCTGATTTTAATTGCTTAATATCATTTTCCAAACTAGTCATTCTATTTTCTAAATTAGATACTCGATTTTCAAGATCAATAACCCTATCTCTAACTTCTAAAACAATTTCAAGAACCATATCAATTTTAGATTTTTTAGCCATTTTATTATCCTTATCAGATGAATTTTGGTTTTTGTTAGTTTTTATTTTATCTTTTAATTTTGCTTTTAGATCATAATTGTTGATTTCAACTTTTTCGATGTCATAAGTTTTGAGAACTTCCTTATAAATTTTATTTTGGTTTTTATTTTTCATACTTTTACCTCATAATAAATAAATGCTAAAAGTTGAAAAATATTGCAAAATTATA
>CASFKH010000017.1 GCA_949295235.1 uncultured Ureaplasma sp.
AGATGAATTAAATAGTACAAAATTAAATTTAGAAAACCTAAAAAATCAAATTCCTTTAATTAAAAAAGAAGCTGTAAATGAATATAAGTCAAGTGATGAATTTAAAAAAATTGAAATTGATTTAAATGATTATAAACAAAAGGTTGAACTTAGAAATAAACTAAATATTAAGCAAATTGGAGAAGATTTAGAAAATTATTGTCTTAAATTATACAATGACACTATGGGTCAATATATTGAAGATAGTATTTTTAAAAAAACAACTAAGCCAATCGATAATAATATGCCAGATTTTATTTTTGAAGTTTATGGTAAAGATGAAAACAATAATATCCAATTAAATAACAATGATTATTTATTAGGAAAAGTTATTTTAGAAATGAAATCTGAACTATCAAATAGTGAAAATAAAAAGAAAAATTCAGACCATCTTGAAAAATTAGAAAAAAATAGAAAATCTTTTAATGCTGATATTGCAATTTTAGTAAGTGAATTAGAACAAGAAAACGATTTTATAATTCAAAAACCAATTAATTATAAAAATATAATTATTATTCGTCCACAAGCGTTAACTGCAATTTTAAATATTTTAAGAAATTTATATTTAAAACAAAATGAATCAAAAATTGAAGCAATTAATTTTAAATCTTCAATTGAAATTATAGAAGAATTTAATAACTTTAAAAATTCAATATTAGATAATAGCATTCGTAAAATTGAAGATAATATTAAATCAATTTATAAAAATGTAGATGCTATTAAATCTCAAGCTGAAAAAATTTATAATAGTGCAAAAGTAATATTGGACTCTCATGTTGAAACAATTATTAATAAAATAAATAATTTCAAAATTGAAAATAAGGTCATTAAAAAAATCAATAAAATAAAAAATAATTTTGATATAAATTATAATAATGTTGTTGTTACAAATACTTCTGTTTTAGAAGACTGTAATATCATTAAGGAGAAAATAAAAAAATAATGCAATCTTATTTAAATAAAAAAATTCAATTAAAATCAAATCGAATTGACAAATTTAAATTTAAAAATGCAATTAAATTAGTTTTTTCTAATTGAATATTTATATTATTTTCATTTATTAATTTACTTCTTCCTTTTTATGCAACCATTATTGCTTCAACCCATGGTGATAATGGTGTTTATTTTTTAGTAAGTGTTGGATTATCTACAAGTTTTATTACAATATTTAATCAATTCATATTTTTGATTGCTGTGTGTATTGTCTTTGTATATTTTAAAAATAAAAGAAATCATCTTAATACTGTTTATAATCCAGCAGACGCATATTTATTTTTGTTTTTAATATCTTTAATATCAATTGGTTTATTTATCTTAACATCTTATATTTATACTAATTTTTCAACTAGTTATCAAAATTTTAAACCAAGTTCAACATATGGATTAAAATTTATTTTATCTTTATGTCCATCCTTATTTTTTAATTCATTTATTTATCATTTTATTATTAACCAATATAATAACAATAATAAAAAAATAAGCATATTTCTATTAATTTCATTTTTTATTTTAAATTTAATTTTTATTCCTATTTTTTATAACTATTTACCATTTAATAATAACAATTATATTATTGGAATTGGAATAGGTTTTACATTTAGTTCATTTCTAATATTTATAATCATATTATCCTTAACAATTGCATATGATAAATTTAAATTTTTAGTTGGTTTTAAATGAGAAAATTATTGGTTATTTAGTAAAAAAATAATTCATTTCTCAATTAATTTTTTACTATCTACTTTTATGAAAATATTTTTAATAATGGCAATTTCATTAGCTTTAGGATTAGGAAAAAAAGATACAATTCCAGAATTAATGATTGCAAAAATTGTTTGATATAATTCATTGTTTTTTTGTGGTTTTTTTGCAGATGGATTACTATATTCAATTGAATATACTAGATTGATTAATTATCATAAAGGTAGTGCATATAGAAATGATAAGGATATCTGAACATTCTTTATTATATTAAGTGGAATTATTACTTTAATAATTTGTGTAGTATTCAATGCTGCAGTTATGAATAAAATTACTGATCTATATACTTCTCATCAAAATCCTCCAATCAAAAATCCATTACCAAATTGACCTTACCAATTTAATGGTCAAGCTATTAATAATTATTTATGATCTCCAAATGGATCTTATAATTATAAATTAGTTGTTGTAAATAATGGTCAATTTGGATATGAAAAATCTGCTCACTATGCAATTATGTATACAACAATTTATCATGTATTAATTAATATGACTAAAATTATGTCTATTAAAAAATTAGAAATTAATCAAAAATTTAAATTTAAAGAAATATTAATTAATTTTATAACAATTGCATTAATTATGACATTTATTGTTGTATTTTCTGTAGTTCCTGATTCATATTCATTTAATAAGGTTTTTGGTGGAATTGATGCATTTAGTTTTTCATTAATGATTGTGTCAATTTTAATGTTCTTCAGTTCATTAGCAGGATATTTAAAACCTAATAAAAGAAAAACTAATCATGTTATAAATCATCAAAAATAAATTTTTTCAATTTTATTTATTGATGATTTTTTTTGTGATTTGTATTAATATAAATAAAATAAATTCACTTTTATTTAAATATAAATATATAATATAAATAAATCGAATGTTATTAATAAATTTTTACATTTCGAAAATTCATAATAAAGGTGTTTTAAAATGACAAATGAAGTTAATAAGATTAACTATAATTCTACATATATTTATGCATTAGGTGGACTTGAAGAAATTGGTAAAAATACATATGTAATCGAACATAAGGATACATTATTATTAGTTGATGCTGGTATTAAATTTACAAATGATCTTCAATTAGGTTTTGATGGTTTAATTGCAAATTATAATGTATTAATTGAAAAACAAAAAAAGATTAAGGCTTTAATAATAACTCATGGACATGAAGATCATATTGGTGGAATTGTACATATATTAAAAAAAGTTTCTATTCCAAAAATAATTGCTCCTGTGTTATCAACTAAATTAATTGAAAAAAAATTAAATGAACATAAAAATTCAACTAAACCTGAAATTATTCCTTACTCTGATGATGATTCATTTGAATTTGGTGAAATAAAAGTCGATTTTTTCAGAGTTTGCCACAGTATCCCCGATTCTTTTGCAGTTGCTTTCTCAACCCCTAATGGAAACATTGTCGAAACCGGTGATTTTAGATTTGATTTTGCCACTTCTGGTGATCAAACTGATTTGTATAAATTAATGAAAATTGCTACAAGAGGTGTAGATTTATTGCTTTGTGAATCGACTTCTTCTGAAGTTCCTGGATTTAGTGAATCCGAAAAATATATTATTAAAAATATTGAGGATTATATAAAATCTGCAAAAGGAAGGGTATTTGTATCAACATTTGCAAGTAATTTATCTAGAATTGAATCTATTATTGCAATGGGAATTAATCTAAATAGAAAAGTTGCAATATTGGGTAAATCAATGGAAGCTAATGTTAAAATTAGCCGTTGTTTAGGATATTTAAAAGCAAGTGATTTTGATTTTATTCAAGCTAAAGATATTTCAAATTATCCTGATAATGAAATTTTGGTAATTTTAACTGGAAGTCAAGGTGAAGAAAATGCTGCTTTAAATGTTATGGCTACCCAAAAACATTCAAAAATTTCATTAAAACCATCTGATACAATAATTTTATCTTCAAACCCAATTCCAGGAAATTATGCTGCAGTTGAAGAGATGATTAATAAATTATATAAATTAGGTGTAACAGTTTATGAAAATTCACCTGATAAAAAAATTCATGCTTCTGGACATGCTACAAGAAGTGAACAACAATTAATGATTCAATCAATTGGTGCAAAATATATAATGCCGATCCATGGTGAATATAAAATGTTAAAAACTTTAAAAAAGAATGCAATGGATTTAGGCTATGATCCAAATAATATAATTATTGTTAAAAATGGTGATGTAGTTGAATTATTAAATCATACTGTTCGTACAACTGATATACATTACAATTCATCTCCAATGTATATTAATGGACATGATATCAATGAAAATAGTTATGATCTATTACAAGAAAGAAATGTATTATCTTCAGATGGTATTATAAAGTTAATGATATGTTATTCTGAAAAAAAGAAATCTGTAATTAATGTAACTATGTTAACTAGAGGTTGTTTCTATGCTAAAGATTTTTCTAATTTGGTTCATAAAATTACATCAACATTAAAATTTGAAATCTCAAAAGAATTAGCAAATCAAAATTTTGATTTTGAAAAACTGGAAAAAATTAGTATTGAAATTGTCAAACCAATTGTATGAAGATGAATCAAGAAAAACCCAATTCTAGTAATTAATTTTTTAAATTATGACCAACTTTGTGATTTATCAAATAATAAAGACTATTTTATTAAAAATGATAATAGTACAAACACTTCAGTGTGTGATATAGATGAAAATAAAGAAAGAGAAGAATATTATGGAGAATAATCAATATTATATACCTCAAAATAAACCAATAAAAATTGCTAATAATATTGTAATTGGTGGAATGATTGCATTAGGAAAAACTACCTTATCTACTCACTTAAATGAGATCATTAAACCATCTAATGTTGTATTTGAATTGCATGAAGATGATAAATTAATGAGTTATTTACTTGAAAAAATGTATGAAAGAAATAATGATAAATTATATGGATCTTTATTTCAACATTATTTCATATTAAATAGATTTGAAAATTATAAAAAAAATGCTAATCAAAAAGACCTTACAATTTTTGATAGAAGTATTTTTGAAGATTGATTATTTGCTAGAGAAAATATTAATAATCCTTCTGTATTTAATTATTACAATAATTTATGAGAAGGAATATGTAATGAAGTAAATTATATAATTGGTGTTCCAAAATTGTATGTAATTTTAGATGCTGATTGAAATACATTTGAACAAAGATTGTTTAAAAGAAACCGTAAAGTTGAAATTGAAAATTTTGATAAAAACAAAGATTATTTTAAACATTTACATCTTATTTACAAACAATATCTTATAGATGTATGTTGTAAATATGGAATTAATTATTTAGTGGTAGATGCAAAATTATCTACTATTGAACAAGGTAAATTAATTTTAGATGAACTTAAAAAATATGGTTATTAATTAAATTATAAAAAATATAAATAATTTCTATAATCTAATATCAACGCTAAACAAATCAATTCAATTTTTATTATTAAAGGAGTTAATATGATTTTTCAAAAACCAAGAGGAACACAAGATTGAATTGGAGATGATTTGGCTCAATACAATAGAGTTTGTGAAATATTAAGAACAATTGCAAATTTATATAATATTAATGAAATTATTACTCCAACATTTGAATCAATTGATTTATTTTTAAAATCTGTTGGTGAAACTTCTGATATTGTAAATAAAGAATTGTATGATTTTAATGATAAAGGGAATAGACATATGTCTTTAAGACCTGAAGGAACTGCAGGGGTGGTTAGAGCATATGTTGAAAATAAATTATATGCAAATAATATTGATGTAACAAAATTGTTTTATATTTTTAATTTATTTAGATATGAAAGACCACAAGGGGGAAGACTTCGTGAATTTCATCAATTTGGTGTTGAATATTTAAATGTAAATGATTGACACTATGATGTTGAAATTTTAGTTTTAGCAAAAAATATATTATCAATTTTTAATTTAGATAAATCAATAAAATTAAAAATCAATAATCTTGGATCATTTACGCAAAGACAAAAATGAATTAATGAATTAAAAATATATTTCAAAAAATATATTAATGAATTATCTGAAGATTCACAAATTAGATTAGAAAAAAATCCATTAAGAATTCTAGATGATAAAATTGATGGACAAAAAGAATTTGTAAAAAATGCTCCAAAACTAAGTTCATATTTAAGCAAAGAAGATAATGATTATTTTAACAATATTTGCAATTCATTAAAATTACTTGGGATTGAATATGAAATTGATGATACATTGGTGAGAGGATTAGATTATTATTCTGGATTAGTTTTTGAATTTCAATCAACAAATAGTGAACTTTTAGGAAAATCTACCATTATAGGTGGAGGAAGATATTCTAAATTAATAAAACAAACTGGTGGACCAGATTATCAAGGAATCGGTTTTGCAATAGGAATAGAAAGATTATTGATTGCCTTAAATGCAAATAATTATGATTTTAAAATCAACAATAATATTGATATATATATTGGTTGTGAAAGTATTGATGTAACTAATTTTGGAATATCATTATCGACCGCATTAAGAAATTATGGGTATAAAACCCATATTGACTATGGTATATATAAAAAGGATAAAAATG
>CASFKH010000018.1 GCA_949295235.1 uncultured Ureaplasma sp.
ATATATCATTTAATTTATATTTATTTTTAAAAAAATCTAAAAATAAATTTATTGCAATTTGTCTTGTTGAATTCATATATTATAATAATATTATGAAAAATGCAAAACATATAATTATCATTCCAAATTATGATCAAAGATTAGAGATTATTAAAGAAAAATACTTAAATTTATTCTCTAGTGATATAAATATTGAATTTTATGATTGAAGCCAATTTTATAATCAAGAAAATGAAATTACATTTCAAACTTATTATGAATCAATATTTAATTTTTTAAAAAATAAATCTAATCAAAATTCAATAATAATTGCAACTGGGATTTCCTCAGCAATTATAAACTGCATGGAGTTTGAATATAATAAAAAAATTTTAGTTTCTCCGATTTTTGCAAAATCCTATGTTAATCCATACACAACTGATCTTCCTTCATATAAACCAAATTTAAAATGTTTTAGTTTAAAACTAAATAAAGAATATTATAATTTAAAACTAAATAAAAAAAATTGAAATTCATATTTTAAAAATGAATATTATTTTTATATTTTAAATTATTCTTCATTAGATACAATCTTAGCTCAATTTAGTGAATATAATAGTTTAAAAATAATCTATAAGAATGAAACTAAATATTTAAAAAATACATATTATTTATCTGGTATTTTTGATAAACAATCAAAATTTAAATATGTTTATAAATTTGCAAAAAAACATAATTTACCTTTATTTATATTCAATCATTCATCTCAACATTTAATTGATGAAGAAAATTCACATTTTAAAAAAGTAATTAATGAAATTATTTAATTTTATTCCAAACAATATCTAAAAATTCCTTAGGATCAGTATATTTGTAACAAATATCATATAAGCTTGAAAATAATGGTAATTCTAAATTATATTTTTGTATATATTTATGGATTAATTCTATAGTTTTAAATCCTTCAACAGTTTGGCCTTCAAAATTTTTAATAGTATTTAAAATTCCGTTTTTACCAAGTTGATATCCAAATTTATAGTTACGTGACATATCACTTCTACAAGTTAAAATGACATCCCCGACTCCAAAGAAATTTAAAAGTTCATCATCATTTTTATTTGTTAATTTATAAATTAATTTTTTAATTTCAATTAGTCCAATTGTTAAAAAAGCAGTTTGTGTATTTATTGAATCATCTAAAAATGTAACTAATCCTAAACCAATTGCTAATGAATTTTTGAATGATGAAACAAACGATGCAATATATTCATTATCAAAATATATTAATTTGAAATATGAATTATTAAATATTGAACAAATATAATTTGAAATATCAATAGATTTTGAAATAATATTAATTATTGTTTTATGTCTATTAATTAAATCTTCAGCAAATGATGGACCTACAATTAATGCATATCCTATTTTATTTTTTGCAAATAAATCAGATCATATTCCATGTTCAGAATTAGGATTTAAACCTTTTGCAGTATTAACAATTATCATATCTGAATTTAAAAATTTATTTATTTCATCATATATTGAATTTAAAGATTTAGATGGAACACACAATAATATTACATTATACTTAATTTGAAATGTATCTTCATAGTTGTTAAAACACATTTTAGGAGCTAAAATTTTTGAATTTGGAAAAGATTTATGTTTCCCATTCATTAAATCATTTTCAACATTTAATTTTTTTGAATAAAAGTAAACATTATGATTATTTTCAATTAATGGTTGGCTTAAAGCGGTTCCAAAAGCTCCTGATCCTATTATTAATATATTTGCCATAATTATTCTCTCTCTTTTCAATATAATGTTATAGGAATATTCGATAATCCAAATGCATTCCTAATTTTATTTTCTATATATCTTGCATAACTGAAATGTAAAAATTTTGGATTATTGCAAAAAATTACAAAAGTTTGAATTTGACTTTTAACTTGTGTAACATATGAAATCTTAATTCTTCCTCCTTTAAAAATTGGAGCTTCTTGCATCATTTGAGCATTTAATACTATTTCATTTAATAATGAAGTAGAAATTTTTTTATTGACTTCTTCTTTTATTAACTCTAAAGTTTCAAAAATTGTATCTAATCTTCTTTTTTCTTTTGCACTAATAAAAATAATCGGAGCTCAAGATAAAAACTTAAATTGTTCTCTAATTTTTTTAATATATAAGTTCATTGTGTAATTATCTTTATTTACCACATCTCACTTATTAACAATAATTATAGTTGGAATATTTGCTTTATATGCTAAACCACCAATGACTTCATCTAATTCACTAAATTCATTTGAACCATCAAGCATAAATAATATACAATTTGTATTTTTTATTGCATGCTCAGATCTTATAATAGAATATTTTTCGATATTGTTAATAATTTTTCCTTTTCTTCTAATACCAGCAGTGTCGGTTATTGTAAATTTTTGATTATGATATTTAAAATTTACATCAATACTATCTCGTGTAGATCCTGCCACTTCACTAACAATAACTCTTTGCTCATTTATAATAGCATTAACTAAACTTGATTTTCCAACATTTGGTTTTCCAATTATACAAAATTTGTAATTTTCATCATTTTCAATTGATTTTTGAAAATTATTTTCATATTTTATAATTTCGTCTAATAAATCACCAATTCCAATTCCATGAGTTGATGAAATAAAAAATGGTTTACCAAATCCTAATGAATAATATTGATTTAAATTTTCTCTTGCATATTTTTTTTCAGATTTATTGACAACTAAAATTATTTGCTTATTTTTTGTCTTTTTTTTTAACAGTTTAGAAACATAATAATCATTTGAATCAATACCATTAGTTGCAGATACTAAAAATAAAATTATATTTGCTTCATCAATTGCAAAATCTACTTGTAAATTAATGTTATCTTGAAAATTATCCTTAGAATTTTGAATTCCACCAGTATCAATGAATTCAATATTTCTAGTTAATCATTCAGCAACATCATAAATTCTATCTCTAGTAACTCCAGGTTGATCATCTACTATAGATTTATTTTTTCCAATTATTCGATTAAATAATGTAGATTTACCAACATTTGGTTTACCAACAATTGCAACTGTTAACATATTATCTATATTTTATTACATTTTAAATTCAATTAAAAAATATATACGTAAAAATTTAGCAATAAATCATAGAAATTAATTAAAGCTTTTTTTCTTTTAATAAAATATGAACTTTGACTGTAAGGAGTTTGAGAATAATGTACATTATCAATATAAGTTGATTTTAATATATTTCTATCATCTTCATTTAGCTCACTTAAAATCAAATCCATTAAATTAATAAATTTTGTCATTTTTTGTAATTTTAAATTTATTTCATTTTCTTCTTTATTAATTATTTTTGTAATTACTTCTTCTTTTTTAATTAAATCAATATGTTCAACTTTAAATTTATAATTTTTATATGTTCTAAATATATATTTTGCATCTTTTATAAATTTTCTTTCATCCATAAAATACACCTACCATTAACTTACATTAAATATATATGTTTTATAAAATTTTATATTCCAAAGTTTCTCCATTTTTTTTACATTTTTCTTTTATTTTGTAAAAAGAAATAAATTTTAAGCATATACATATAATATGAATAAAATTAATAAATCAAATTTTACAATATATATTTTGTTTTTGTTTTTAACAACAATAGTAATATTTTTCAGTTTACGATCATTATGGTATTTAATGATATTAATTCCAATTATTATTTATTTTGTGATTTCAAAAATTAGTAAAAAACAGTGAATATGATTTTTATCATTAATTATATTTGTCACCATTTTTAGCATTATTTTAAATTATTGAAAATCAAATTTGAATGTATTAAATAATTATTTAGAAAAAACTAATTTTTATAATGGAAGGCAATGTTTACTAAACAAAATTGATAATCTTTATAAAAATCAATATTGTAATGAATTTATAAAACTATTGATGTTTAATGAAAAAAAATTTAGTAGTGATTTTTACAAAAACATTAGTAATCTAGGAATTACATATTTATTTGTAATTTCTGGTATGCATATTAATTTATTACTATTTCCATTCCGATTATTTTTCGTAAAAAAATAGTAATATATCTTTTAATTGCATCAATATTTTGTTTTTTATACAGTTATTTATTACAATTTTCAATAAGTGCATTAAGAATATTAATAACAAACTTAATATTATTAGTTACTAAAAAAAGAATTAATAATTTTATTTCAACTATATTCAGTGGATGAATTCTTATAATTTTATTTAATTCTATTGTATATACAAGTGGATTTATAATGTCATATCTAACAACATTATTAATTATGTGATTAGCTAAAAATGTTAAAAACAAAATTAGTTTATTCTTTTTAATAAATGTTCTCTGTTTTTTATTAACAATTCCAATTATTCTTAAATTTAATTTGAAAATAAATATTTTTGTATTTTTTTATAATTTGCTTTTTACAAATTTGATTTCTTTTATATATTTATTTTTATTTA
>CASFKH010000019.1 GCA_949295235.1 uncultured Ureaplasma sp.
ATACAATTTAAGATCATAAAATTGCGAAAATATAAAACATGAGATAGATTTATTATCTAAAATTTAATTCAATATTTTTTGTAATATCTTTCAACTTTTAGTATTTATTTATAATGAGGTGATTAAAAGTGAAAAATAAAAACAAAATAAAATATTTAGAAATTTTTTAAAAAGTTATTACATCAAAAAAAGTTGAAATCAATAATCATAATTTAAACAAATGCATTAAACAAATGTAGCTTCAAATGTAGTTCCCCCTAATAAATTATATTATTTATCTAGAACAATAAATCATACATAGAAGGCTTAAATTATCAACAATTAATTGAGCTATCAAATGATCCAAATTCTTTAATTACTAAAATTCCTAACCTCAATAACGATTGATAAGAAGTATTGAAGTTTCTATTATTACAACTGTAGTGATGTATGAGATGGATTTACTCATTTAGAAATAACAGCAATTTTACAAATGGAATCACAATATACAAGTCACTCCAACAACTGTTAGTATATGTGAATTTAATAATTAATTATTTTTTAACTTAAAAAAAAGTTCATGTTCATAATTATTTAATGAATGTGAACTTTTATATTTTTAATAAATTAATTAAATTTAATCATTTAATATTGATTCAATATATCTTATTGCAATTTTTTGTTTTATATATATTATTTGTTTAATTAAATAGTCACTTAATTGGCTCATTTTTTTAAAGTTAGTTTTTTGGTTCTTAAATTGATTGATAATCTTTTTAATATTATTTATATTTATACTTGACATAGCATATAAATTATTTTTTGAGATATGTATTGGAAAATGAAATTCAAAATTATTTGTAATACAAAACAATTTTAATTCATTTATAATTGAATAAAAATATGGTCATCACCCAGTTTCAAGCAATCATGATATATTATACTCACAAGTTGAAAATGGTTCAGCTTCAAGACTTATTATTGCAAACAAATGATCTCGATATGATTTACTATTATGAATATTAATTTTTTTATTTTGATAATATGAATGATCTAGACTATATATTAAACTTGATAAATTGTCATTATATCCTTGTTTTAAAAAAATAGTATGTTTGTCTAATAAATTAAAATCTATTTTAATAATCTTCTTTTTTTGATAGGCTTTTTGATTTAAAGAAATTTGAAATAATACTTCTTTATTTTTAAAATTCTTTTTTATGGTTTTCTTTTGATTATATATCCCATTTAATGTAATTTTTTGGGATAACTCAATTGTATTTATAGATTTAAATCATGAATAATTATTATCAATGTAAATTAGGATATTTAATCATGATTCATAATCTTTAACAATCTTATTTAATATTGTTGAACTCATTTTTTTGTTAAAAATTTCAGAAGTGTTGAATTTAAAATTCTGAATTTTCTTTTCATAATTTTCAATTTCTTGGTAATCATTAATAATTCCAAATTTATTAATTAATTCTAAGAATTGATTTCTATCAATATTATTATTTTTCATAAATTGTTTGTGTTTTAAATATTTGTATTATATCATTAATATATGAATACTAAAAATGCAAATATTATTAATCGTTTTGTTTATTTAAACAAATTAGAATACCTAAAATTAAATAAATTTTTATGTTTATTAGTTTTACAACTAATTATATTTGCAGTTATGATTTCAATGATATTATTAGGATACAATAATAACTACAATGATATTGATGTTCAATTAATCCCTGAAAACATTGCTGTTTATAGATCGATAAGTATTTTTTTTATGGCTTGATATATAGTTATTTATATATTTATAGTTAATATTAAATTTACAAATCAAATTCCAAATATAATTAAATATTTAACTATTATTCCAATTTTTAATTTAATTGCAATTGGCTATATAATTTTTAAAAATAATTGACAACAATTTCCAAGTTGATTTCTAAATTTATTTTATTCAGATCTTGAATCTAGAAGATTAAATTTAAGACATTCATGAAAATATAAAATGATGATTGGTTTACTAATATTGATGACTCCAATTTTAGTGATTGCTTTTTATCAAAAATCAGATTATTTAGAAATTTATCCAATTAATGGAATTGGTGAACCAATTGTATATAAAAATCTTTGGTTTTGTTCATTACAATATTTTACAATTCAAACTAATCTATTTTGTTATAGTTTTGTTTTATTATTTGTTATTAAACCAGACCTAAAAATTTTTAAATATAATTCATTTTTAATTTCTTGCATTGTATATATTTTTATTGTTGGAGTTACATATGATTTTGCATTATTCCCTGTAAAGGTTGTAAATGGTGAATTAGCAAAATGAAATTGGTATAAATATTTTTGCAACATTTACGAACATTTAATTAATCCTGTTGCATTTGTAACTTGTGGTATAATTTACATTTGTAAAGATAATGTACAACTTAAAAAACAAAAATATTCAAAATTTATTTTTTATTCATTAATAATCCCTCTAATTTATTTGATTTATGCAACAGTTTTACCATTTATTTCAAATGTATCTGTGTATGGATTTGTAACAAATTGTAATCCAAATGTTTATAATGAAATTCTTGTTGATAAATCAAGTTATCTTTCAAATGGTAATCCAATTAATATCTTATTTATAATTGGTTATGCATTTTTGTTTTTTGGATTATTGACTGGAGTTTATTATCTTAATTTATATAAAGCACATTTATGAAAGGTATGAAAGCATGAAAAAAGATATTGTAAAAGATGTTGTTATTAAACATCATCTTCCAATTGATGATTATGATTATTACACAAATGAAATAATTAAGATTAAATCAATAACTCCAAATAAGAAAAGAGCAAAACTTGTAATTGTAACCGCTATGAATTCATCTCCTGTTGGAGAAGGTAAAACAACATGTTCAATTGGGCTAGTGGATGGATTAAATAAAATTGGAATAAATTCAATTGGATGTTTAAGAGAACCCTCAATTGGGCCTGTATTTGGTTTAAAGGGAACAGGAGCTGGATCAAATAAATCAATTTTGTTACCTTTTGATAAAATCAATTTACAATTCACAGGTGATTTATATGCAATTGAAGTTGCAAATAATTTAATTTCTGCAATTATAGATAATGAAATATATCATAAATCCAATTTAAACATTGATGTTAATAGAATTATTTGAAAAAGATGTTTAGACGTAAACGATAGAAGTTTAAGAGATGTTCAAATTAAGATTGATGATCAAATATATGAAAAAACATCATTTAATATTACTGCTGCAAGTGATTTAATGAGTTTATTGTGTTTGTCAAAATCAAAACAGGATTTTAAAAATAAACTTGAATCAACAATTGTAGCTTATTCATGTGATAATAAGGAAATTAGAATTAAGGATTTAGAAATATCTGAATCAATAATGACAATTATGGAAGATGCATTTTATCCTAATTTAGTAAGAACTTTTGAAGATAATCCAATAATTGTTCATGGTGGTCCATTTGCAAATATTTCAAATGGTTGTAGCAGTATTATATCAATTAAATTAGCAATGCAAATGAGTGATGTTGTAGTTACTGAAGCTGGATTTGGAAGTGATTTAGGTCTTGAAAAATTTATGAATATAACTTCTGTTGAAGGTGAATGATCTCCAAATTTAATTGTTTTAGTAATTTCATTAAAATCCATTTTATATAATGGTGAATCACTTGATCCTATGGTGGCATTATTAAATGGATTTGAAAATGTAAAACATCATATTAATCATGCAAAAAAGTATGGAGTTAATTTAATTGTTGCAATTAATCGTCGCAAAGATGATGATCAAAAATTATTGTTAAAATTATATGATTTATTAAAATCAATAGATATTGATTATGTTTTAAATGAATCATGAGAAAAAGGAAGTGAAGGATCAGTTGATTTTGCCAAGTTAGTTTTAAATTCAATTGATAACAAAAATAAACATAATCCTTTGTACAAAAAAAATGATCCAATTCTCCAAAAAATTAAAATTATTTGTAAAAATGTGTATGGAGCAGATAATGTTGAAATTTGTAATGAAGCTAAAATTCAATTAGAACAGTATGAAAAATTTAATGACTATTATGTTTGTATTGCTAAAAATCCATATTCATTAACTTCTAATCCTAAAATTCTAGGAAAACCAAAGAATTTTAGTATAAAAATTGATAGCATTGATATTAATCATGCTGCAAAATTAATTATTCCTATTACTTCAACAATTTATCGTATGCCTGGATTACCAAAAACTCCTGCAGCAAAAAATTTTGTATTAAAATAATATTAATGCATATTATTTTTTGGGGGTGTCACGGGTTCGACGGGATATATGATCATATAAATGCAGTGGGGTTTGCCCCTTACAGCTTCGAGGTCTAATAAATGCAGACACAAATAAAAACAAATTAGAAAAAGAAGTTGAATTAAATGCTTTTGAAGCAAACTTATTCAACCAACAACAATTAGCTGTTTCAGCTTGCTAATTATTGATAATTTTTTAGCTGAATATTTTTTATAATTTTTTTAGAAAAATAAAATAAAATTTCTGGTCTAAAATAATAATTTTGTTACTATTTATATTTTTAGAAGAAATAAAAGGAATTAAAATGTAACTAAACTGTAGACTTTATTTGTGATTATATTTCGGAAAGGGGTTCAACTCCCCTCATCTCCACCATTTTTAAATTTGTATTAGTTTATTACTAGTATTGAAATAATTATGAGTTTATTCATAATTATTTTTTTTCTTATATTAACTATTTAATATAAAATTAATTTATACTGAATGGATAAAAATATGAACAACACTATAATTTTTGCATTATCAGCATCTAAAAAATTAGCTAAAAAAGTTGCTCAGGAATTAAATATTGATTTGTCTCCAATATCTATTGAACGTTTTGCAGATGGTGAAATATTAGTTACTCCTGAAATTTCTGTTCGTGGACAAGATGTAGCAATTATTCAATCTATAAGTTCTCCAATAAATGAAAATTTAATGGAATTACTTATAGCTATTGATGCATTAAAGAGATCCTCAGCCAACTCGATTAATGTTATTATTCCATATATGGGCTATGCAAGACAGGATAGAAAAACAAAACCTCATGAACCTATTACATTTAAATTGGTAGCAAATATGCTAAGTGTTGCCGGGGTTACTAGAGTATTAACATTTGATATTCATTCTGATCAAACTCAAGGTTTTTTTGATATTCCATTTGATTCAATTAAATCATCATTGTTTTTACTTGATTATTTTATTAAAGAAACTAAAATAGGAGATTTTGTAGTTGTGTCTCCAGATTATGGAGGAGTAAAAAGAGCAAGAGATATAAGTTTAACTTTTGATCTTCCTCTCGCAATTGTTGATAAAAGACGTCCAGCTCCAAATCAAGTTGAAGTTACACAGGTGTTGGGTGATATTAAAGATAAACATTGTTTATTATTTGATGATATGATTGACACTGGAGGAACTGTAATTGCTGCTTCTAAGTTGTTAAAAGAAAAAGGTGCTAAATCTACTTCAATTTTAGTAACTCATGGTTTATTTAATAATGATGCATGTGAAAAGTTTAATTCTGCAATAAAAGACGGATATATTGACAACATATTTGTAACAGATACTATTGAAAAAGATATTAATATCAATAACCTTCACATTGTAAGTGTTGCAAAACCAATTGCTAGAGTTATTGAATTATTTAAAAAAGGTAGCGGATCTTTAAGTCATATAATTAAGGATGGACATTCTGATTTATCAACTAAAATTAAAAAATATATTCAAAACCATAGATAATGAAAAATGAAATTAAAGAAATAATTGTAGTTGAAGGCAAAACAGATACTAATAAACTTAAATCAATATTTAATGTAGATACTATTGAAACTAATGGATCTGAGATTTCAAATTCAACCTTAGAACTTATAAAAAGAGTAAATAAAATAAGAGGAGTAATTTTGTTTTTAGATCCCGATGGACCTGGTGAAAAAATTAGAAAAAAAATAATTGAATATGTAAAAGATGACATAAAAAATTGTTTTATTAGTAAAAATGACATTAAATCAACTAAAAAGATTGGAATAGCCGAAGCTGATAAAAATGCTATTATAAAAGCTTTAGATAATGTAATTACATTTTCTTATTATTCAAATTCTATTAATTTAGAACAATGAAACAAACTAAATATTAATAGTAATAATATTAGAAAATTTATTTGTGATTTTCTCAAAATTAGTTATTGCAATAACAAACAATTATTTAAAAGAGTTAATATGTTAGGATTAACATATGATAATTTAAAAGATATAATTCAAAATTATGAAAACATTTCAAAATAAATATAAATTAACCATAGCCTCAACTCCAATAGGTAATATAAGTGAAGTTTCAAGTAGATTAATTGAAAATTTTCACAATGTTGATATCTTATTATGTGAAGACACAAGGGTTGCAAAAAAATTATTTAAAATTTTAAATATTGATAACAATCCTCAATTTATAAAATATGAAAAATTTTCTGAAAACAAGATAAATGACCAAATTATAAAATGAATTTTTGATAATAAAAAAATAACATTAGTATCAGATGCAGGATACCCTTTAATAAGCGATCCAGGATATTTGATAATTAATAAATGTTATGAAAATAAAATTTCAATTGAAGTTATTAATGGTCCATGTAGTATAATACATGCGCTTGTATTAAGCGGATTTAGTACTCAGAATTTTTTATTTTTAGGTTTTATTGGAAAGACTTCTAATGAAAGAAAAAATAAATTACTCAATTACAAATCAATAAAAACAACAATAATAATTTTTGAATCTGTGCACAGATTATTAGTTTGTATTAATGATATTAGGAATATTTTTGGTAATGTTGAAATTGCAATTTGTAGAGAATTATCTAAAATTCATGAAGAAATAATAAGAGATAATATTGATAATATCGATTTAAATTCATTAGTATTAAAAGGTGAATTTGTAATTTTAGTTAATAATAATAATATTGATGCAAAAAACATTGAAATTGATAAATTAAAATCTGAAATTCAAACAATGTTAAATAGTAATTTTCATTCAAAGGAAATTTGTAAAAATTTAGCAAACAAACATAATATTAGTTCAAAAGAAATATATAATTTGATTATAGATATTAAAAATGAAAAATAGATCTGAAATTTATGATGAACTAAGACCAAAAACAATTAATGAAATTATAGGCCAATCCCATCTTTTATCAAATGATAGTTTTTTAAAAAAAATGGTAGAAAAGCAATATTTATGCTCATTAATATTTTTTGGTCCACCTGGAATTGGAAAGACAAGTTTGGCAATTGCATTATGCAATGATTTAAAAATCAAATTTCGTATTTTTAATTCTTCAATTGATTCAAAAGAAAAATTATTAGAAATAATCGATTTATCAAACGCATATAACAATGAATTCGTTATTATTATTGATGAAGTACATCGTTTAAATAAAGATAAACAAGATATTTTATTACCTTTAATTGAACATCAAAAAATTAATGTTTTTTTAATTACAACTGAAAATCCGTTTTTTGTAATTAATCCTGCTTTAAGAAGTAGATGCCAAATTGTTGAATTAAAACAAATTAATAATGAAGAAATGTTTATTGGGCTTAAAAAAATAAATGAAAAACATTTGCATTTAGATATTGGTAAAAATGAACTTAAAAGAATAGCAAATGCAACAAACGGTGATTTACGATCTGCAATTAATCTTTTAGATATTTTATTTAATTTATATTCTGACTCTAAAATAACAAATGAAATCTTAGACAAAGTTTTATTGCAATCATATGTTTTAGGAACTGATGATGGTGAGGAATTACATAATATTAAATCAGCATTTCATAAATCATTAAGAGGATCCGATGTAAATGCTAGTTTATATTATTTGCATAGGTTAATTCAAATTGGTGATTTTGAAGCAATATATAGAAGATTGACTGCGATGGCATATGAGGATATTGGCTTTGCAAATCCAAATTTATTAGTTAGAGTAAAAACTGCTATTGACTCATCTCGATTTTTAGGAATGCCTGAATGTTTGTTACCTTTAACATATATTGTTATTGAAATGGCATTAAGTCCTAAATCAAATTCGGTTATTAATGCAATAGATAAGATAAAATTAGATATAGATAAAGGAAATTTATATCCAATTCCTTATCATATTCGTGATAGTCATTATAAAAATGCTGAAAAATTAGGTGTGAAGGGTTATTTATATCCTCATGATTTTGTTGGAAATTATGTCCAACAAACATATTTGCCAAATGAATTATATAATCGAAAATATTACGAACCAGGTATAAATTCAGTTGAACAAAAAATTTATCAAACCTATTTATTATTTATTGAAAATGCACTTAAAAAACAAGGAAAATAAACAATGATAAAAAAAGCTTTTATATCAACTCCAATTTATTATGCAAGTGGAAAACCTCATATTGGTCATGCATACACTACCATATTAGCAGACATTATTAATCGTTATAAAAAACTATTTGGTTATGAAACTTTTTTTGTAACAGGCACTGATGAACATGGACAAAAAATAGCTCAAAAAGCTGCTGAGTGCAATATTAGTACAAAAGAATTTGTGGACCAATGTTCATTAAACTTTAAGAATCTATTTGAAATTTTAGGAATTGAATATGATTGTTTTATTAGAACAACAGATGATAGACATGTTAAATTAGTACAAGACACATTTCAAACTCTATATGATAAAGGTTATATTTATTTAGATAACTGAACTGGATATTATTGCGTTCAATGTGAAGAAACTTTAATTGAAAATCAAATAGTTAAAAAACCTGATGGTTTTTATTGTGAAATTGGCCATAAAATAATTGATAAAAATGAAGAATCATATTTTTTAAATATTCATAATGATGCCCAATGATTAAAAGATTATTATGCTTCACATCCTAATTTTATAATCCCCAATTATCGAATTAATGAATTAGAAAACAATTTTTTAAATAATTTAGCTGATCTTTCAATTTCAAGAACTTCAATAGATTGAGGAATAGAAGTACCAATCAATAATAAACATGTAATTTATGTATGGTTAGATGCTTTAATGAATTATTTAAGTGCATTAGGTTATAAGAGTAATGATGATAGTAATTATCAAAAATTTTGAGCTGATCCAAATTGTGAAAAAATTCAATTAATGTCAAAAGAAATCATTAGATTCCATTGTATCTATTGACCTTTAATTTTAAAAGATTTAGGTTTAAATTTACCTACTACTATTCTTTCACATGGTTGAATTGTAACAAAAGAAGGTAAAATGTCTAAATCATTAGGAAATGTAATTGATCCAATTGAGTTAGTAAATAATTACGGAAGAGATCAATTAAGATATTTTATTATCAAAGATTTACCAACTTATAAAGATGGAATATTTAGTTATGATATGCTTGAAGAAACCATTAATGCTGATCTTGCAAACAATATTGGTAATTTAATTAGTAGAACTATTGGAATGTTAACCAAATATACTAATAAAGTAGTTCCATCATACATTGGTTGTGTTTTAGAAATGGATAATGAAGTAGAAAACTTAATTAAATCTACAATCATTGAAGTTGAAAATGCAATTAAATCATTAGAATTAGAAAAAACTACAATTGCAATTATCGAATTAGTTAAGTATGCTAATAGATATATTGAAGAAAATAAACCATGGGAGTTATTCAAAATCAATCAAATAGATCAAATTAATTCGCTATTGACTCATTTATGTTTAGTTATTCAAACTGTAATGTTATTGATGTCTCCAATATTAATTGATGGAGTTAAATTAATGAGTGAACAAATGAATATTAACATAAAAAATTTATCATTGAATAAATTATTAGATTTTCACTCATTAGATAATGTAGTTGTAAATGATTCATACCCAATTTATGCTAGAATTGATAAAAAATAATTGATTCTAACTTCTTAATATTTTATTTATTATTTATTTGATTACGTTTTCATTTACAATTTTGTTATCATCTGAATTGTATAACTAATTTATTCAAATAAATTGAATTAATAAAAAATTATTTTATAATTATAAAAAATGGCTAGGCATTTTAAAATTAATAAACGAACTCTTATTAAATCCATAGTGTTATCACTTTTCGGTGTTGCAACTATTGGTTTAATTGTTGGATTAAGTGTTGATTGGTCATTTCCTTCATGAATTTATATATCTGGATCATCAACTATGCAACAATTTTTACAATCTGTATCAGACATTTATAAACCTTCAGAGGTAATTGTAGATGCTGGTGGTTCATCTGTTGGAGTTGATAATTTAATAAATGGTAAGAAAAATATTGCATCAAGTTCAAAATCTCCATCTAAATCCACTGCTGGTGTTCCTGCATATGATAACAATGCAGCAATTAATGGCAAGTATGAACAACAATGAAATGATGAAAAAATAAAAACTCTTTCAATTGCTTTTGATGCAATTGGAATTGTTTATAAGGATGATAAGATTTTAAATAATAGTGATATTGTTATTAATCCTAATACTATAAAATGATTATATTTAGCTTTTGCTGGATATTCTCCTGTAAATGTATTCAAATTAATACCAAATTCACAATTTTCAAACCAAAATGATTCTAAATATAATTTAGTTCCTTTTGCTAGAACTGGTGGTTCAGTACAATCTGGAACTGCTGAATCCTTTCTATTAGATTCAAACTTATTAAAAAATGAAAATGGATATAATGACTCAGCTGGAATTTTGAGCGAAATTAATGCAAAAAATGAATCTCCAATAATTGACAAAGATAACACTCAATTAAATGATTCATTATATACAATTTTGCATAGTGGAGAGTATGGACCATATGTTAAAACAACTAGTGAATCAAATTTACAAACATGACAAAGCATTAAAAATTATTCAGGTTCTGGAATTCCTATTACATATTTATCATCCGGATTTATAATTAACAACTATAATGATATAATAAATTCAGGTTTTAAGGTTGCTTTATATAATTGTAGTTCAGATTCAAACCAATCATATAAATTAGATAAGGATAATATAGCTGCTGGATACAATTGATATAGGCCAATGAATTTAATTTTAAGTTGTAATTCAGAAGAGTATATTAAAAACTTTATTGAATGAATATTAGCTAATATGTTATTTGAGAATTCATATATTTCAAATATTTATGAAGCTCAAGGTTTTATTCCATTAGATGCAAAAACATTATTAACAATGTTTAATCCGAGTGATGATAAAGGTATAGAATTAATTAATGATTTATCTGAATATGCTAAAAATAATCCTAATAGCAATTATGATGAATATATTAATAATTCTTCAAATAAAAACATTGATGAATTATGAAATAATTTTTGAGAAATTGGCGATGATTATTCATTAATACAATCTAATGAATATTCTCAAAGAGAATCTTTAGATATTTGATATGGGGCATATAAAGTATAATGAAGGCATATACTAAGAAATTTTTAAAACACCAATCAACTTCTAATAATATTGCGAAATATATTTCAACATTTTTTGCATGATTTTTAGTTATTATCTTTTTAGGTTTAATAGGATACATAATTTATTCAAGTGTTCCTGGATTTCAAGAATATGGATTTAGTAATATTTTTTTAAATGATAAGTATAACATGAATGATCCTAATAATCCAAATGTATCAATATGATTGCCATTGTTGATCACAATTATAGTTACGGTAGGTTCTTTACTATTATCTACCCCATTAGCAATAAAAACATCAATGTTTATACATTTTAGGATTAAAAATATTAACCTAAAAAAAACTCTAAAAATTATTATCAATATTAGTGCTGCAATTCCTTCAGTAATTTTTGGTTTATTTGCATCACAATCATTAGGAATGTTAGTAAAAGAAGTTTTTGGATTGGATACATCTCAAACGGTATTAACAGCCATTTTTATGCTAACTTTTATGTTAATTCCTACTCAAATTTCATTAATTATGAATGCATGTGAAGGGGTAGATAATAGTTTCATTTTATATACATTATCTTTAGGTAATACAAAAACTAAAGCTATTTATAAAGTATTTAGATCTCGAATTAGAAAAACTATTATTATTTCTATAATAATTGCTGCGGGTCGTGCAATTGGTGAAACAATGGCAATTTCAATGATTTTATCATCCCAGGATTATGGAAATGTAATTGATGGAGGCTTAATTAATGTATTAAAGTCTTCACTAAGTCCTTTAGGGGCAGTAATTTCAATGGGTATGTTCTCTGAAAATGGTGGAGAAGGACTTCGTGGCTTATTGTACGCATTTGGAATTGGAATGTTTGTTGTAGTAATGTTAATAAATGCAATTGTTATTTTTGCCTCAAGTGATAAAAACCAAAATTCATGATTTTATAGACTACAAAATAATATTGGTAGATTTGTTCAAATAATTCCAAACCAAATTGGGATTTTATGAGAAAAAATTTCTTATCACTCCCCTGTTGTTTTAAATGAAAAAAATTATAATAAAAATTTATCAAAGTATATTGTCAATAGAATTCAAACTAATAAATGAATGTATGTTTATTCATGATATAAAAGGTTTTGAGAAATTATATCCATTATAATTGTTTTTGGTTTTATTTCATGAATTGGATTAGAAATAATTATTAGAGGATTAGTGGCATGTTCACTTACAAGTTCAACAGTTGATTCATATATTAAAAATACCACCGGTCAAGCTACAATTAATACATTATTATTAATTTTAGTATCAATTGTACTAAGTTTACCAATATCTTTAATTATTGCTATTTGGTTAAATGAATATGCCAAAAATAAAAAAATAAAAAAAACAATTTTATTTTTTATGGATTCATTAGGATCAACTCCATCAATTATATTTGGGATGTTTGGTTTAGTTTTCTTTATCGAAACTTGTGGAATTGCTGCAGGAGGGCATATTGGAAAATCTCTATTAGCTGGTGCTTTAACAGTTATTATTGTAATTTTACCAACATTTACAAGAATGATCCAACAATCTCTTGAAGCTGTCCCAATGTCGATTAGAGAAAATAGTTATGCTTTAGGTAATTCAAAATTGTATACAATTAAAAAACTAGTTTTACCTCAAGCCTATAAAGGGATAGTTTCTTCAACTATTATTACTATTGGTAGAATTTTAGCTGAAACTGCGCCATTATATTTAACTGCAGGTTTATCAAGTGCATCAAGTATTGCTTTATTAAATCCAGGTCAAACATTAACAACTAGAATATATGCACAGCTGTTTAATAATAATTTATCAGAATCATTAAATATTATGTGAGAATCAGCATTTATAGTTTTAATATTAGTAATTTCATTGATATTAATTGGATATGTGTTTATTCCATATTGACCAGAATTTAAATCAAAACTTATTTTGTATTGAAATATTGAAAAAAGCACATATAAATTTAAAAATAAAATAAATTGAAGTTCATTTGATTCTCAAATTTATAAAAATACTCTTTATTTAACTTTAGAACAAGCAAAACAATTAAAGTTAAACATAAATGAGTTTATTGCATATAAAAAAGATAAAAATATTATTCAAGTTCAAATTATTGATGAAAATAAAATGTCAAAATTAGAGTTTGAATCTAAATTTATAAATATAGGAAAATAAGATATGAGTACAGTAAATAATTCCAAAAAATATAAATTAAATTATGAAAAGCAAATAAAATCATGAACAAGTAGTGATATTTTCATTGCATTAAAAAAAGCAAATTTATTCCAAAAAGTTTATATTTATAAGAAATTAAGTAATGTGCAAAAAAGTAATTATAAAAAATATTTGAAAACAAGAAAATCCAAATTAAATTTAAACAAAAAGGATTTTAATAATTCTAATGATTTTGAAATAAGAAATTTTAACTTATGATATGACAATGGAAAAAAGCAAGCTTTATATAATATAAATTTAGATATCCCTAAAAAACAAGTAACTGCATTAATTGGACCATCAGGGTGTGGTAAATCTACATTTTTAAAAAATTTAAATAGAATGAATGATGATGTTGATGGTTTGATTGTTGAAGGTAATATTTATTTTAATGGAATCAATATTTTTTCAAAAAATATATCAACTCTTGAAATCAGAACTAGAATTGGAATGGTTTTCCAAAAACCAACTCCATTTGATATGAGTATATATGATAATGTTGCCTTTGGTCCCAGATCACATGGAGTAAAAGATAAAAAAATTCTAGATGCAATTGTTAAACAATCTTTAAAAGATGCAGCACTTTGAGATGAGGTTGAACGTGATCTAGATAAAAAAGGAACTGCATTATCAGGTGGACAACAGCAAAGACTATGTATTGCAAGAGTAATTGCAATGAATCCTGAAGTTATTTTAATGGATGAACCAACTAGTGCTCTTGATCCAATTGCGACTGCAAAAATTGAAGAACTTATATTAAAATTAAAAGAAAATTATACTATTGTTATTGTCACTCATTCAATGACTCAAACTCAACGTGTAAGTGATAAAACTGCTTTCTTTTACAAAGGTAAATTAGTTGAACATGGAAACACAAGACAACTTTTTACAAAGCCAAAAGAAAAACTAACAAAAGATTATATTTTAGGAAGGTTAAGCTAATATGTCAATTAATTTTCAATTTATCAAATCTTCTGAACATGAATTATTTAAAGATTTTAAACACATTTATAAATATTTAGTTGATACTCATAAATTTGTATATGATGCATTAGTTAAAAAAAATGATAATTTAAATTCTAGTTTTGACCAACAAACAATCGATACAATAAATTTTAGATATAAACAAGTTGATATTTTAATAAATGATTTATTAAGCAATTGTGTTTGGAATATTCAAAAAAATGAGCCAAGAGCAAACCACTTAAGATTTATCGTTGCTATTATTAATAGTTTAAGAGATCTTGAATTTTTAAACAATAGTTATATATCATTATTGAAATTTTTTATCAAGCGTCAATTATCCCCTGATATTTACAATCATTTTTTAGAAGCATATAAAATTACAAATAATGTATCATTTAATATTATTGAAGAATTAGAGATTCATAATCGTTTGTATTCAGGAAATGAAAAATTATCTAATATATTTGTTGAATACCATAAATATTTAAAAAATATTATTAGAACAAGTATTTTAATATATAGTGAAAATAATAATCTTTTAGATAATAAAACACTAATTGATTTAATAACTAATTTTGGAATATTAGAAAGAATAGTAGAGCATCAAGAAAGTATAATAACTGCATTTAGTTTTATTAACTAATATTAATTTTTCTATTTTATAAAAAAAGTTTGTCATCTAAAAAACATACTTTTATTTATCTTTTTATTTTAATTTAATTATTATTGTTTAATTCAAATATCATGTTTAAATAAGGAGAAATTATACAACCATATTGATTTAAAAGTTCAGATTAGTTGATGGATTTTCAATTATTTTACCTCCTATATTATTTTTTTAATCAGCAATGTCTGATGAAGTAAAACCTTCAATTGATTCATTTATTATATAGTTTGTAACACTATCTAATTTTCCAGTAAAATTTGAATTAGAATTATGACTAAATTTAAAACCTCCTACATATTGATTGTTATTTATTTTTAAAATAATTGGAGCTAAAGTATTATTTTCATAATTATAATTATATGTATATTCAAATTGCGCATCAACAGTTGCTGAATTTGGTAATTTTTCTTGACAAACAATAGAAAAATTATATGCAAAATTGATTAAATTATCTTTAAAATTTAAAAATGTATTATTTAATGTGGCTGTAGCCATTGATCTTGAATCTGAATCTCAAACACCAGAATATTTTTCTAACAATTCAGCAGGAATATGTGTGTTTTGATTATCTCATACTCATGTGCTAGTAAATTTAGGATTATACTAACTTTGATTAAACCAATTTTGAATATCATTTTTAATACATTCTAATTTTTCATTATCCTTTAATGAATTTCACTTATCCATCAATATTTGATTAGCTTCTTTTAACGAAATTGCTTGTTTAATTTCACAGTATTTGCAGTTAATCTATTATAAAAATTATATTTAGTTGGGATGATATCATTTTTTGTTAATGGTTGAATAATTCATTTTCACCCATTACAAAATCATTATTTGCCCTGCCATTATTTTGATTATTATTGTTATTATCTCCATTATTGCCACATTTGAAGAATAAGAGTTTAATGCAACTCCCATTGGAATTGCAGACGCAATCCCACTCCTAATAATGATAATCTCATTTTAATTTTTTACTAATTTTCATACTTCTTTTCCCTTAAAATTACTTATAATTTTAGTTTTTTTTGTCAAGTCAAGGTTAATAAATATGAAATATATAAATAAAGGATTCTTAAATTATTCTTAAAATCTTATAATTTTGCAATATTTTTCAACTTTTAGCATTTATTTATTATGAGGTAAAAGTATGAAAAA